>JAADHL010000064.1 GCA_013151875.1 Deltaproteobacteria bacterium | reverse complement strand
CAGGCGACACGGGATGAAAAAGATTGAGGCCATCATCAAGCCCTTCAAACTGGACGATGTCAAGGACGCCTTGATGGAAGCAGGCATACTGGGCATGACTGTGACCGAGGCCCGCGGTTTTGGACGGTCGCTGGGCAAGCGCGAGGTCTACCGCGGGGCCGAATACGTGGTGGACCTGATCCCGAAGCTCAAGGTCGAGGTCGTGGTCCATGACGACATGGTGGATACCGTGGTCGAGGTCATACTGAAAGCGGCGTTCACGGGCAAGATCGGGGACGGCAAGATCTTCGTGGTGCCGCTGGACGAGGCCATCCGCATCCGAACAGGCGAGCGTGGACCATTGGCGATCTGAGACTATGGCGCACGGCCTTTCAGGTTCTTCCTGATTTCACTGGCTTTCTCATCATAACCGTTCATTTCGTAGACCAAGGCCCTTTCGCGGAGCACGACGCGCCCGGCATCCTGGCCCGTGGTCATGGGCAATGTGCCGGTGGCCACGTGCAGGATCGGCAGGGCCAGCGCGATCACGAACGCGGCAATCCTGAATTTAGACCGATTGCGCATGACGCCGGCCGCCAGCGCGACGATCACCGCCAGTCCCAATACGAACCCCAGAAGGCCACCGGTGGGGTCCCAGGATGTCCGTCCAAAACCAGTATCCAGCAGGATGGGCAGGTTCACCTCGAAAATCGGGTTGGCCACACTGGGGTCGAAGTAAGGAAACACCCATGCCCCCACCGTGCAAACGAGCAGGCTGGAAACCGCCAGACCGGCCACGATGCCCCGCCACGCGACGCGCCGGGGCGAATCATCCAGCGACAGCCATGAAACCGTGGCAACGGCCAGGGCGGGCAGAATGGGGAGCAGGTGCCTGGGGCCCATGGAGTTGCCCGCGGTCCAATCAACGAAGCCGCTGATAAGCACGGGAAAACCGATGACCGTTGCGGCGACTGCAACACGCCAGCACAGGGCAATGCGCTGATTTCTGACTATTGCGAACGTCCCAACAAACCCCATGAACAGCCAGGGAGCAACAAAAAACAGGCCCCGTTTTGCCCCGAAAAGCAGGGCGCTCAACCGTTCCAATGAAGGTGCCCCGATTCCGAACACACCATGCGCGATGATGGACGCCTGCAAGGTGTTCGTCTTGAAGCCATAGGATATCTGAAAGGGATCCCCGAACGCGGCAGTGTTCCACAGCAGCAGTATGATTGCGGGCCCCAATCCCCCCATGACAACCCAGAACAACCGATTCCGGCGTTCATGGTCCGCAAGCAGGGCCAGGCCAACGGCCAATACAATCGCGGCAGTCGGATACTCGGTGATGACCGCATACCCAAGAAGCAACCCGCCAGAAAACGCTTGCATGCGCTGGTCCAGGCGCCCAGCTTTGATGGGTCCCAGGGTCATGAGGCTGCCCAATCCTATCAGTGAGGCAGCCAGGGCATGACCGAACAGGAGTCCCCCATAGGCCAGCCAGTGGGTTGCCAATACGCAGGCCACGGCCACCAGCCAGCCGAACGCGGGTTGCCCCCATCGCCCCAGCCGACGCCCCAACACCACTGCAAGGACAGCCGAGGGCAGGGCCGAGATAATCAGCGTCAGCAGCCATGTGACCCAGGCGAAGGCATCAGGCGCCCCCGGGTCCAGCCCGCACGCATCAAGCGCGGCAAGGACCGGCACGGCGACCAGTGTGACGCCGGGCGCCTTGTCGAGCACGTAGTGACCATCCACCATGGATGCATCTGTATTGGGCGGAGCCGACCCTGAGCGCCACCGTGGGAAATACCGATCAAAAACCGG
Source organism: Deltaproteobacteria bacterium (assembly GCA_013151875.1). Taxonomy (GTDB): domain Bacteria; phylum Myxococcota_A; class UBA9042; order DTJE01; family DTJE01; genus JADDHL01. Next base: position 1,926 of record JAADHL010000064.1, on the reverse strand, counting down.
GTCAAGCCGCAAAGTCCCGTATTGAACGATGGCCAGGGCCGCATACACGCGCGCGGACTCATTGGCCGGATGTACGTCATTCCGGTAATGTTGAGGCGTGACCAGCACAAGGACAATGGCGGCCGCAAAAACCAGCCCCCATCCAGGGCGGCTGAACGGACCTTTCATGTTGATATCCCCAGGGGTTGTTGACTGGAACATGTCCAACGCCTGGTCAACTCCTGTCAAGCCTACCGGTCACTTCGGACCCCAGGCACCAGTCTGAAAGTCACGTCAGTCCAGCGGATTATAGCCCGGATCCACCGGACTGCGCCTCACCTGCCCAATCACGACGCAAGGCGTGGGTTTGGGGAAGGTTGGATTCATTGACACGGACCGATCAGTCTGAAAGACTCAACTCGAATGGTATGGACGAACCCTTACGTTGTCATTCCCCAAACGATACGTCGCTGCATCCCATCCCGGGCAACATATCGGATCAGACTGAAATGACGAAACAGGCAAGCAACGGTGACTGCGAAACCCTGACAAGGGCGCTTGGGCGGGGAGGCCTTCCCGGATGGATGTTTGTCGTAATGGGAGCGATCCTTTTCGCTCAGTTCATTTGGCGCGCCGAGGACAGCCTGACACGAGAGTCCCCTACCTGGGACGAAAACATGCACATCAACTATGGAATCAATTTTCTGCGTATCGGCCCATCCTTTCCGGCAGGCGACCACCCCTATCCGTTCGTGGCGCTGCTGACCCTGCCTCTTGCGTTGTCCCAGCCAGGTCCAGGCGCGATCACAGGTGTGTGGGAAAATCCCAAAACAGGCGGCTACGCCGAGATACGCGCCGTGGAAAACCCGTCGAATCTCTTCCCAGCGCGGCGAATGAATGTCGCCGTTGCCGCCCTGGGCCTGGCCCTGGCGAGCCTGTGGATTGGACGCCGTTACGGGGCCTCAATCGGGCTGGGGTTCGCGGCCCTTGGAACCCTTGACCCGGCATGGATGGCATCCGCGCGCTATGTCACCACCGACATCGCTCAGGGCCTCGCATTCCTGCTGGGTTCGCTGGCCCTCGTGCGACTGCGCGAAACCGGACGAATCGGAGCTCTGGTGGTAGCGGGACTGGCTTTGGGACTTGGTCTGACCGCCAAGGCCAGCGGCCTGATATTGATACCGTGCGCCTTTGTGTTCGGCCTTCTACCGGCCGTCGGGACAAAGGGGGAAAGCCGGCCGCAAAGGTTCAAACGCGCAGTCACATGGTCCGTAACGGTCGGCGCAATTGGGCTCAGCGCCTACGGCTCGCTGTTCTTTATCCATGCGGCGCTGGGGCTGCTCCCCTGGGGTTCTGGTGTGGACCACCTTCGCGCCGCGCTTACGAAGTTCATGGAAATCCGCGGCACGCCCCACGGAACATTCCTGTTGGGCGCGTTCTTTCCCTTCGGAACCCGACTGTATTTCCCGGCCCTGATGGCGGCCAAGACGCCGTTGGCGCTCATCGCAATCGTTTTGACGCCCCTGCTTGCCAAAAAGGCGCGGGTCTGGGTTCGTCGCCATGCCGATCTCTTGATCGTGCCCGTAGTCTTTCTGACTACGGCCATCGCGTCCGGGCTCAATCTCGGTTACCGGCATCTTACTCCCGTGTTTCCCGCCTTCTGGCTCCTGGGAGCGGTGGGCATGGCGGGTCTGGCCAGCCGTTTTCGCTTCGGCCGTTGGGCCGGCCCAGCAGCGACGGCCCTGCTGGCAATGGAAATCTGGCTCGCTCACCCACATTACCTGCAATTCACGAACGCCGCGTTCGGCGGGGTGGACAACGCCTGGAATGTTGCCGTGGATTCCGCCTCGGACTGGGGCCAGGACCTTCCCCTGCTCCATTCCTGGCTCGCTCGGAACCCGCCCCACGAAGGTCCCGTCCATCTGGCATACTTTGGAACCGCTGATC
>JAADHL010000063.1 GCA_013151875.1 Deltaproteobacteria bacterium | reverse complement strand
GAGCCCGCCAACGCCCAGGACAGAACCGGCCCCTTGTCCAGAAAGGGGACGCCTTGCCAGGTGGGGTCCAGCCAACGGCCTTTTTCGAGGACCTCGCGGCCGATCTGCGCGTAGATGCAATCGTCACTGGGAAACTGGCTGCCGGCCCAGGTATTCCAGACCAGCAATCCGGCCATCAAGACCCAGAATGCCCAGAATCCAATCCGGCTGGATGTTGTGGATTCGCGCCGCACGGCCCACATTCCATTGTTTCATGGCCTTTTGAACCGTAAACCGAAAAGCGTGAACCGTAAACCGTGGCCTATTTCGGTTTCCATGTGAGGACGGGTTTGCGGGCGGCCTGCACCTCATCGGGGCGGGAGATTGCGGTGAGATGGGGGGCATCGTGAAGTGAGTCGGGGGTCCGCTCGGCCTCATCCGCGATGGAGATCATGGCATCCACGAACTCATCCAGGGTTGCGCGGTCCTCGGTTTCGGTCGGTTCTATCATGATCGCGCCATGGACTATCAAGGGAAAGTACACCGTGGGCGGATGAAATCCATGGTCCATCAGGGCCTTGGCGATGTCCATCGTGCGCACACCGCCGGCCGACTGGATCCGATCCGAAAACACGACCTCGTGCATGCAAGGTCTTTCATATGGCAGGTGAAAACGGTCCTTCAGACGCGCGCGGAGGTAATTGGCGTTGAGCACCGCCATCTCGGTCGCATCCCTGATCCCCGCGGCGCCGAGGGCCCTGACATAGGCGAGTGCCTTTACGATTACTCCGAACTGGCCGGCAAACGAACGCACCCTCCCAATGCTCTCCGGAAAGTCCTCCTGAAGCGCGAACGAGCCGTCTTCGAGCCTCATCACACGAGGGATGGGCAGGTACGGTTCCAGTTCACGAACCACGCCCACCGGTCCGGACCCGGGCCCGCCGCCGCCATGCGGCGTGGAGAAGGTCTTGTGCAGGTTGAACTGCATCACATCGATCCCGAGCGACGCGGGACGCGTCCTGCCCATGACGGCATTGAGATTGGCGCCGTCGCCATAGACCAGACCGCCCTTTTCATGGACGATCCTGGCAACCTCGGGAAGATCCTGCTCGAACAGACCCAGCGTGTTGGGGTTGGTGATCATGATGGCGGCCACGTCGTCATCCATGACCCGGGCCACCTCCGCGGGGTCCAGTATACCCTCCTCGGAGCTTTTGATTTCCACGGCCTTGAAACGGCTCAACACGCATGAAGCAGGATTGGTTCCATGAGCCGTGTCCGGAACAAGAACCTTCTTTCTGGGATCCCCGCGCGCCTCCATGGCCCTGCGGATGATCCGCATCCCAGTCAATTCGCCATGGGCGCCCGCTGCCGGAGCCAGCGTCACTGCCTCCATGCCCGATATTTCGGCCAGGGCCCCGGCCAGCTCCCACATCACCCTGAGCGCCCCCTGGGCCAGGGCGGCCGGGAAATAAGGATGGACCGCGGCGAATCCCGGCATCGCGGCTATGTCCTCGTTAACCCTGGGGTTGTACTTCATTGTGCACGAACCAAGGGGATAGAGCCCCACGTCGATCCCGTAGTTCATGCGCGATAGGCGCGTAAAATGACGGACGACCTCGGATTCGGACACCGACGGCAGTTCGGGGGATGCCTTTCTGAGCAACGCATCCGGAATGTCGGGCGCCGAACCGCCGGAATCCGGTACATCCATGGCCGACCGGCCGGGGGAACCGCGCTCGAAAATGGAGGGCTCTTTTATTTCAAGCCCGCTGACAGCACTCATTTGGTCGAGGGCTCCACGTCCAGGAACTTCTCGATCTTGGCTTCCTTCTTGAGCTTTTCCACCAGTTCACGCCGGGCCTTGAACATGTTCCTGTTCTTGAGGCTGGTCCTGATCTGGTCCTTCACCTCATCCAGCGATTTCACCCGCTTTTTCTTGTGGTCCAGGGTCTTGATGATATGAAAGCCGAACGGCGTGCGTACCGGCTTCTTGGTCATCTGGCCGTTCTTGAGACCGAACGCCGCCTCCTCGAACTTGGGCACCATCACGCCCCTGCGAAAGTATCCCAGGTCCCCGCCCTTGTCGCGGGACATGGTGTCATCGGAATACTCCTTTGCGACAGCGGCGAAGTCCGCGCCTTTCTTCAGTTTCTTCAGTGCCTCATCTATCTTTTTCTTCGCCGCCGCGATCTTGTCGGCCGAGGCGTTTTCGGCCACCTTGACCAGGATGTGCAGCGCATGGACCTGCTCGGGTTCGGTGTACATCTTGATCCCGGTGTCATAGGCCCTCTTCACGTCCTCGTCCTTGACCTCGAGCTTGCCCATCTTTGTAAGCAACTTGGACAGGGCCTTGCTTTGCTTGAGACGCTTTTTGATCTCGTCAATGCCCGTCCTGCCGTGCTTTAGGTAGTTCTCGAACTGTTTTTCGCTTTTGAAGCGCGATTTGTACCGTTCGAATTCGGCGTTCAACTCTTCATCGGATACCGTGATCCCCTGCTTCTTTATCTCTTGGGCCAGCAGGGTCTGCTCGATCAGACGATTCAGGATGTTCTGGCGGATCTTCTTCAGGCGTCCCTCGGGGATGTTGCGGGCGCCGCCCTGGGTGATCTTGTCCAGTTCTCCATAGAAGAGGGCGGAGTCGATTTCCACCCCGTTTACCTTCGCGACCGGACCTTTAATTCTGGCTTCAGCCGGCTTGGTCTCCTGGGTTTTGGCCTTCTGTGTCTGGGCCTTCTTTGCTTCGGCTTTTTTGACCTCTGCGGTCTGGGCCGTTTTCGCGGGTTCGCCCTTGCCCTTGCATCCACCAAACGCGACGGTCAGGGACGCGACGGCTGCAACCATCAAAAAATACCTTGGGCTCATGATGCACCTCCTTGCTCGGCTCAATTTTTTCCGGCTCGAAAAGACGCGGATGGATGTTAGATCAGTGGTCGGCGAAAGTAAATCGCGGGGAGGACACCAGGACACCTTCCACGTGCTAGAATAATGACCGCCAGAAAAGGGGGCAGAGCCGGTGGAAAACAGGGTGCGGCCCAGGATATTGCGGGGATTCAGAGACTTCCTTCCCGCCGAGCAGGCACGAAGGGCCGCAGTCCTGGCAAAGGTGTCCCGGGCATTCGAATCGTGCTCGTTCGCCCCGATATCCACCCCCGCCGTGGAGTACCTGGACGTACTGACCGGCAAGTACGGCGACGAGGGCGACAAGCTTCTCTACCAGTTCAAGGACCACGGGGACCGGGACGTCGCTCTCAGGTACGACCTCACGGTCCCGTTGGCCAGGGTGGTGGCTCAGCACCGCGATCTGCCTGTTCCCTTCAAACGATACCAGGTGGGCACTGTCTGGCGGGCTGAAAAGCCGGCCCACGGTCGGTTCAGGGAGTTCGTCCAGTGCGACGCCGACATCGTGGGCTCCGCGTCACCCCTGGCCGACGCCGATTGCATCGCTGCGGGGATTACCGCGCTCAGGGCGCTTGGAATCGAGCGGTTCCAGGTCCGTATCAGCCATCGGGCCGTCTTGAATGCCCTGATGATCCGACATGGAATCGAGGAAACTTCCGCCCAGGTTGGGACCCTGCGCACGCTGGACAAGCTGGACAAGATCGGCGCTGACAAGGTACGCGAGATCCTGGGCGCCCTGGATGGGGTCGGACCCGGCCCGGCCGGAACTCTGCTTGAGGCCCTGAGGGAATACACCGGCGAGTCGATGTCGGTGATCTCGCGCCTCGGCGACGACCTGGGCAACCCGGA
>JAADHL010000308.1 GCA_013151875.1 Deltaproteobacteria bacterium | reverse complement strand
CAGCGGGAAGGTCGCATGGGCGCAGTAAGGTGCTTTCGATGAAGGGAGTGGCCGCGGTGATACGCGAGATGCTGGCGCTGCGCCGCGAACTCGTGGTATTTTCACCGCATGATTGACGATTCAATCCGTCGAGGCGTCGAGTCCTACGTGGCCCGGTTTCTACGGACCCGGGTGGCCGAGACCCTATTGGCCAGGGACGCGATCAGGCGCTCGATCACACCGGAAGACATGCAACGTCTAAAGACGGATGTGCTTGCGCGTCTGGAAGCGGTGGAAAAGGAAGGACAGGCGGACAGGGAGGCGGTTGGGCGTCTGGTGGAGGGCCTTCTGCAGCGGGCGGCGGGCTCTTCGGCCTCGGCCCTTTCTGCCCTGGCGGCACTGCTGGACAAGGCAGCGTCGGGCCAATCCGATGCCGCTGGGGAAGACGGCGAAAAACAGAACAAGCAAAACAGGCGGAACGAAAAGGAAGTGAACGGGGACCAGGATAACTCGGAATGAGGATAACTCGGAATGAGGATAACCTAGAATAAGGATAACCCGGAATGAGGCTCAGTACGCTGATAATGGCGCCGTGGCACCTGCGTGACCTGGCAAGGGTGCGTCGGATAGCGGGTGTCCTGGTGCGTCACGGGTTCGAGGACGTGGCCGCCAGGCTCGGTTGGGTGGGCCGCTTGCGTTCGATCTGGCTGGCTTTGCGGCGGCGGAATACCGATCGTGAANNNNGGTCCCTGTCGAAAGGCGGATCCGGTTGGCCCTGGAGGAACTGGGCCCCACCTTCATCAAACTGGGCCAGATGATGGGCACCCGGCCCGACCTGGTGCCGATGAGCCTGGTCATGGAACTGAAAAGGCTGCACGACGACGTGCCCCCGTTTCCCCTGGCGGACCTGAGAACGGTGATCGAAACCGAACTGGGAAAGCCCATCGAGGAGATATTCAAGACCTTCGAGGAAGAGCCGGTGGCTGCTGCATCCATTGCCCAGGTCCATCGGGCGACGCTCAAGTCCGGCGAGGCCGTGGTGGTAAAGGTGCAGCGGCCGCGGTTGCCGCAGGTGGTGGCCGCGGACCTGAGGATCCTCAAGGGGCTGGCGACGGTCCTGGAGGACCGGATAGAAGAGATGCGGCAGTTCCGTCCGCGCGCGATAGTCGAGGAGTTCAGGAGGTCCCTGTTCAGAGAGACGGATTTCAACGTCGAACTCCAGAGCATGCTGCGATACAAGGCGAATTTCGCCGACGAGCCCGGCCTTTTCGTTCCGGAACCGTTCGCCGAACTGTCCACCAGCCGCGTGCTGGTGATGCAGAGGGTGGAAGGCGTCAAGGTGACCGACGTCGAGGCGCTCAAGGCCCTTGATCTGGACCTCAGGGCCATCGTGGAAACCGGGATGAGGGTGACCATGAGGTCCATCTTTGAGTTCGGTTTCTTTCACGCCGACCCGCACCCCGGCAATTTCTTCATCATGAAGGATGGGACCATCGCGTTGCTGGATTTCGGGATGATGGGTTCAATCGAACCTCAGCGGATCGACGAATTGGCCACGTTCATGGTGGCGATGATCACCGGGGACCTGGACATGATGGTCAACCTGCTGGTGGACGCCGATCTGGTCGGGGACGATACGGACATGCGGGCCATGCGTGGGGAATTGCGGGGCATACTGGACAGCTACGGAAACATCAACATAGGTTCCATCGACGTGGCGGGCTTCCTGACCGCGGTCATGGACGTGACCGTGCGGCACCACGTGATGCTGCCCGCGGACCTGCTGCTGGTGGGCAAGTCAATATCGACGATGGAAGGCATCGGCCGGGAGGTGTATCCGGAGTTCGAGCCGCTGGCCGAGATCAGACCATACATGACCGAAATGTACGTCAGGCGCATGCTGGACGCGAAGAGGCACTCACAGACGGTCGTGCGGTCCCTGATGGACGGCCTGGCCCTCTTGAAGGAGGCCCCGCTCGATATCCGCAGGATCCTGCGCAAGGCCCGCAGAGGCGAACTGACCTTCAGGGTGAGCGCGACCGACGCGCACGAGCGTCAACGGGCCCTCAACGCCAGAACCAATCGGGTCATCATGGGCCTGCTGTTCCCCACCTTCTTTTTTGGTGGGATATACCTGGTAAGCACCCAGTCAACCTTGCAGAATCTGTTCGGGCTGGTATCTTTCGGTTTCGCCGGTCTGTTTTCCATCGGCTTGATGGTTTCCATGTTTCAGGGCAACGGGAGGTGACGATGAACCGTTGGTTGGTTCCATTGACGGCAGTCGCGGTGCTGGCTGGTTGCGGGATCAAGAAGGATGTCTACCGGCAGGATATGGACCGGTTGCGCGGACAGATCGCGCGAATCGAGAAGGACAAGGGTACGCTGCTCAAGGAAAAAGAGCGTTTGACGAACGAACTGTCGCTGGTTGGAAAGGAAAAAGGGGCGCTTTCCAAGGACCTGAAATCGGCGCTCGACAGGGTTGATGAACTGAAGAGACAGGCTGACAAGAGGAAGGCCGCGCTGGACGCGCTCAAGGGCAAGCTCCAGTCCATGGTGGCGGCCGGCAAACTGCGGATCCGGACGGATCGCGGCCGCATGATCGTTGAAATGGCCGAAAAGGTCCTTTTCGACGTCGGCCGCTATAGGTTGACTCAGGACGGAAAGGACGCGCTGGAGCAGTTGACGCCCATCCTGGTGTCTCTGGAGGGCCGCAGCTTCCAGGTCGCCGGGCACACGGACGATACCGGGTCGGACATAACCAACTGGAATCTGTCGGTCAACAGGGCCCGCGAGGTGGCCCTGCAGATGATCGACATGGGCATGCCGCCCCACAGGATATCCATCGCCGGGTACGGCAAATTCGCGCCCGTGGCCAGCAACGACACGCCCGAGGGCAGGGCTCAGAACCGGCGTATCGAGATCGTGCTGGTGCCCAATATCGAGGAACTGATGGGATTCGGGGATTGATTCGGGGGAACAAACGGTGAAAAGGCTGAGCTTGACGCTTATCGTGGTTGTCCTGGCCATGGCCCGCACGGCCCTTGGCGGCACATGGACCAATCAGTTTCAGCAGATGACCAGCGATACCTCCATAATCAGCATCGCGGCGGCGACCGAATCCAAGGCCGTTGCCTTCGGGGGAGAGCCGGACGGCCAGGGCAACAGCAAGATGGTCTGGTTGCGGACGTCGGACGGCAAGACCTGGCAGAAACAGGATGTAACCGGACAGGAGATGCTGATCCTGTCGCATCTCGCATGCCCGTCGGAGACGCGTTGCTGGGCAGTTGGCATGAGCATCAACATGCAGACCATGGGCATCAAGAACCTGCTGATGGGTTCGGTAAACGGCGGCGAAATCTGGTTCAAGGCCCCGCCGCTGAATTATTCGATCAGCCGGTTGGCGATCAGGGACGAAACCAACATGTGGCTCGTGGGCGGTTCCGTGGTCGTTCCGGTGGTGGACGGGAAATCAAAGACGGCATTCGTGCCAAAAATCGAAGGCGAACCCTTCAAGACCATCCTGGACGCCGCCTTCGTGGGTGAAAACACGGTCTTCGCTGTAAACGGCGAATCCCAGCAGGACGACAACGGCGAGGATATCGGCATCCTGCCCAAGGGCGCCCTTTTGCGTTCCGACGACGGTGGGACCAACTGGGTCGCCGTGTTCAGGGACAGGCAGGAAAAGCCCACCAGGGTCCGGTTTTTTACACAAAAAACCGGCTTCATAATGGGGGAGGCCGCACAGGGGCCGTTTCTCAGGCGCACCGATGACGGCGGCGCGACCTGGCTGGACATCACCTTGCCGACGCCTGCTTCCGTTCCAGTGCCTTCGTCCCTGGACGACATGGTGATATTCAATTCCATGGCCGGTCTTTTTCTGGGTTCGGGCAAGGACGGCAACGGTCAGACATATCACGTGGTCTACCGGATGAAGGACGGGCATACCCTGTTGGAGGAGCCCCTGCCGGACAACAAGTTGGCGTTGTTCGCCATTACCTGTCCCAGTCAGAAGGTCTGCTGGATCGCGGGCGAAAATTTTTCTATCTGGCGATTCGAGGGCACGGACGCCGACGTGGTCTCCGATGACACCCCGCTGATCGGCGATCCGGGTGGCGGAACCGACCTGATCGGAACGGATCTGGTCGGCCTTGAGGCGGTCATTCCGGACCAGGCAGCGGGCGACGGCTCATTGTCGGTGGAAGGCGGCGGAGTCGGATCCTCCGGTGGGGGAGGGTGCGCCTCGGGCGGGCCTGCCGGCGGCGGTTCCTCGTTGTTGATCCTGGCCCTTGCCCTGTTGTTCATGTCGCATGGACGCTGGCTGCGGGGCGTCTGACATACGAATGCGATTTTTTGCAGACCTCCACATTCACTCGCACTTTTCACGCGCGACCAGCAGGGCGCTGACCGTGGACAACATCCTGGCCTGGGCCATGAAGAAGGGCCTGGGTCTGGTGGGGACCGGGGATTTCACGCACCCGGGCTGGATGAAGGAAATCGCTGAGTCACTGGAAGAGGACGGCAGCGGTTTCCTGGTCCCCAGAAAAGAGACCCTGGATGAAGCATCCAAAGGTCTGCCCGAATCGGTGCGCGGTGATGTCAGATTCGTTTTGCAGGTGGAGGTTTCGTCCATCTTCAAGAAGGCGGATCGTGTTCGTAAAGTCCATACCCTGGTCTACATGCCGGACATGGCGGCAGCGGCGAGGTTCAATACCGCCCTGGGCCGCCTGGGCAATGTCACGTCCGACGGCAGACCCATCCTGGGACTCGACCCGTTGAAGATATTCCGGTTGGCCCGCGACGCCCATCCAGATGCTGTGGTGGTGCCGGCCCATATCTGGACCCCTCATTTTTCACTGTTCGGCGCCAAGTCGGGTTTCGACGCCATCGAAGAGTGCTTCGAGGACATGGCAGGCGAAATCTTTGCGCTGGAGACGGGGCTTTCGTCCGACGTGATCATGAACCGCAGGTGGTCGGCACTGGACCGTTTTTCCATGATTTCCAGCTCTGACGCCCATTCGGCGTCGAAGCTGGGCAGGGAGGCCACAATCTTCGATTGCGAGCCTTCCTTCAAAGGGATCATGTCGGCGATGAAGGGATTCGGCGGCCTTGAAGGCACGATAGAGTTCTATCCGGAGGAGGGCAAGTATCATCTGCACGGGCATCGCAAGTGCGGTTTTTCATGCACTCCGGAGGAGGCTCGTGGACTGAACGGGATCTGTCCAGTATGCGGCAAGGCCATGACCCGGGGAGTGCTGGGCAGGGTGGACGACCTGGCCGATCGCCCCGATGGCAGCGGTCTGAACGGGTTCGCGCCCCAGCACTGCCTGATACCCCTGGTCGAGGTGCTGGGGGAGCTGCTGGGCGTGGGCCCGGCATCCAAACGGGTCCAGGCCGCCTACGAAAGGGCGATCTCCGAATACGGGCCGGAGCTGGACCTGCTGGGGTGGAAGTCGCTGGAAGGTCTGCATGGGGCGGATGCCGGATTACTGGCGGAGGCCTTGGGAAGGATGCGCAGCGGGCGGGTTCACCTGGACGGGGGCTTTGACGGGGAGTACGGCCATGTGGGCTTGTTCCGACCTGGCGAGGTTGATTCCCTGCGCGGACAAGGCCTTATGTTCGGTCTGGGGGCCAAGCCGCCGAAGAACAAGCCAGGATCGCAAATCAGGTCGGGCATCAAGAATCCGCGGGCGGAGCCGTCGGATGCGCCCAGGGTGACGGACGATGGGCTTTCCGCTGAACAGTCGGCTGCCGTCCATGCCGGTGACGCCGCCGTGCTGGTGGTGGCGGGTCCCGGTACGGGCAAGACGCGGACCCTGGTGGCGCGCGCCGAGCGCCTGTTGCGAGAGGGCTGTAAACCCTCGCGCATTCTCGTGCTGACCTTTACCAACCGCGCGGCTGACGAGGTCAGGGAACGTCTGATCGACAGGGAGCGTCCTTTCGATGCCTCGGAAGCCTCCCCTGTCCCCATGGTCGTGACCTTCCATGCCTTTGCGCTTTCGGCCCTGGCCGGCCTTGCCGAGGCCCGGGGGTTCACGCCGCCGGAGGTGGTGGATTCCAGCGAGGCCCTTGTCATCCTGTCCGACCTGCTGGACGCCGGCGCCGGGCCGGATGCCAAAAAGCGCGCAAAGGCCCTGCTGGCGGATCGATCCCGAGGGCTGTCCGCCGGTGACCAGGACTCGCGCTGGATCGATGCCCTGGACGCCAGGATGCGCCAGAGAGGGGTCGTGGACCTGGACGGGCTGGTCCCGGCGCTGGTCAGGGAACTGGAATCCGGCGACGAACTGGGCGCCAGGATTGCGCGAAACTACCTGCACGTGCTTGTGGACGAATTCCAGGACATCGGTAGGGACCAGTACCGCCTGTTGAGGCTGTTGAAGCCCGACGGAAAAGGGCTGTTCGCCGTGGGTGACCCGGACCAGTCCATCTATGCGTTCAGGGGCTCCGATCCCCGGGCCTTTGATCGTTTCCAGGAGGACTGGGGGGGGACAAAGGTCCTGGGCCTGACCCAAAGCCACAGGTGTCCGGGGCGTGTCCTGTCATTGGCCGCGGCGGTTATGAAAAAGGGTGCGGGGACCGGAACGCGCGTAGGGGGATCCGCCGTGTCACTGGTGTCCGGCGGGCGTGAAGGCGCGCCAACGGTCCTTTATAGGGCCAGGAGCCCCATGGACGAGGCCGCCTGGGTATGCAGGCGGATCCAGGGGCTGCTGGGCGGCGTCCAGATGCACGATTCGTCCTCCGAGGGCTCCGGTGCGAGCCTGGGAGACATTGCGGTGCTTGCCAGAACGCACCACGTGCTGGAACCGGTTGCTGAGGTCCTTTCTGGCGCTGGGATCCCGGTTGAACGGGCCTCGGACAGGCCCCTGTGGGAGACGCCATGGGTCCGCGTCGTCATGGAGGCCCTTCGCGAAGGGGACCCGGATGAAATACCGGAGGCCGTGGCGAAAAGGGCGTTGGACGAGGCCGTGCTTGCGCCCTCGAAGCGGGATTTGAAGGCGCTCATCAGCCTGGTGGACGGCATGACTCCCGAGGAGGCGGCGGTTCGCCTGGCCACGCTGCGAGAGGTGGATGCGTTCGGCCTGAACCCCGAGAGGATCAGCCTCTTGACCGCCCACGCGGCCAAGGGACTGGAGTTTGATTTTGTTTTCGTGGTGGGTTGCGAGGACGGCGTCTTTCCCATGGCCCGCAGGTACGCATCAGGCGCATCTGATTTGGACGAGGAGAGGCGTTTGCTGTTCGTGGCAATGACCAGGGCCAGGCGTGAGCTGGCTTTGAGCTTTCCGACCGCCCGCGGCAGGGGAAACGGCAGGGTGTCACGTTTTCTGAGGGGCAAGGCGGCCAGGCTCGTGGAAGTGATTGAACCGAAAAGAGTCAGGAAAAAGCCGTCCCCGGTTCAGCAGGGCCTGTTCGACGAAAAATGATGCGTACGCGCTTCCTGATTCCGGCCGGCTTGTTTCTGGTCGGTCTGTTTGCCTCGGCGGCATCGGCCGATGTCGATGCCGGATCCGTGCGGGTGCGCGTCGTGGGGTTGACGGACGTTCCCACGGAATGGAAGGCTGGCCGGCTGGCCGTTCGATGTTATATCGGGACGCGCTTTTTGTTCCAGACCCCTTATAGAAAAGCCGGCCGCGCGCGATGGAACAATGCCTTTCGGGCGTACACCGCAAAATCGAACCCCTTGGTTTTCAAGGTGGTTTCAGCGGATGAAACCGGTGGAATTCCTGTAAGAAAAGTTCAGTTGAGAAAGGCCCCCAAGTCCCACCTGAGCCGGGATTTGGCAGTCACCCGGTCGGACGAGATCCTGGCCGCCGGCATGGACGCGATGGTGGTCGATTTCGGCGAAGGCGGCGCGGCGGAAGCCGATGCTGAGCCCAGGGGTGGGACCCGCGCCGGCGAGTTCAGGTATGATAGGAAGGACGTCGTTTCGACAACGCTGTGCAGGGCGGTCGTGAAATGGCCGCCCAAGGACGGCGGGCACAATCTGGCCTGCGGGTCGGCCGTGCTGCGGGTGGTCTTCACACGGCTGTGGAAAGAGAAATAGAACTTTCGCTGGAGGGACTTTGATGCGTTGGCACCTTTGGGTTTTCGCGTCCGTGATTGCGACGGGCTGCGCGGCCGGCGACGGAGGCGATCAAGGCCCGCCGGACGCGATGGATGGTTATGTTGCCGATTCCTTTGAAAGCGACTCGATGGAATCGGAAATCGGCTCGACCGACGTGGCTGAAAAGGCTTGGTGGGATGCTGGCGACAAATCCGGTCTGATTGAACTGCTTGACATCAGCGACCTGTTCAAAGAAAGAGACTGGCTGATTCTGGACGCTTCCGCCTGGTTCGAGGACATAGAGCACGACACCCCGGGCGAGGTGCCCTTGGATTCGAGCAGTCTGGGCTATTATGGGATCGGCAACGGGTCGGCGTTTTCCTTTGTCGGGACCTGGTACCCGTTGAACACCCTGCACGAGCTGATCGGCCCGGACTACCAGCACGACAACGACGGCTATTTTGCTGACTATACCGCGTTGCTGGAGCAGAACGCCAAGGCATTGAAATGGACGCGAGAGTGGATCTGGAAGCCGCTCAAGGCCCAGGTCGCGGTGACCAGGATGCAGGTGGCCCCGAGTCCCCTGGAGATGGACACCATCACTTTTGCCCCGGCTTCCGCCAAGTACGGGCCAGAGCATTCCTGCGTGGTACAGGTGATCAATGTCAGGAACACCGGGGACGCGGTCGAATCGGACGTAACGGTCAGGGTACAGTCCCAGTTCTGGGCCAATCTGGTAGAGGACAAGGCCATAGAGCAGACCCGTGGCGGTGATCGCATGCGCGTGAGCCCGCTGGGTGATGGCTGGACGCTTCTGGAAAAGACGGCAGACAGCGATTATCCGGCATTCAGGTCCAAGACGATGTCATTGGAGCCTGGCGCCGAAAAGCAGTTGGTGATGGTGTACGAATTCGCCGAGGAGGCAGATCCCATCGGCGCCGGCAGGGATGCCGTGGCCGCGGCCGGTTGGGGGGCCCTGCTGGACGCCACCGCGGCCTGGTGGAAGGCGTGGCACGAGAAGGGGTTGACCATCCGTACGCCGGACAAGAGAGTCAATGACCTGATAGAGGGCCTCAAGGCCACGATCAAAGTTCAGACCGCGGACAACGGGGCCGCCACGGAACTGTCGCACTACACGGGGTCTTGGCACAGGGACGTGTTCCCGCCGGTCAGGACCATGTTGAAGTTCGGCTACGTGGATGAGGCCAGGGCCATGGCCGACTATCTGTACGGCGCCGCGGCGGTCAAGGGCGGCATAGGAAACGCGCTTCCCGCCGACCTGGACCTGCCGGACCCCCTGCCTCAGCGGGACTGGCTGGCCGAGGTGCCGTTCACGTCGGATCGACTGAGGGGCGAGGGTCCCAGCTTCCTGCCGTTGATGAACCTGCTGGTATGGCGCTATACCGGCGAGGCAAAGCCGTTGCTGGACCGCTGGGACTATCTGATTGCGGCCCTGAGGGGCCAGACCGTGACGGAC
The DNA here is from genome assembly GCA_013151875.1 of Deltaproteobacteria bacterium. GTDB lineage: Bacteria > Myxococcota_A > UBA9042 > DTJE01 > DTJE01 > JADDHL01. The sequence continues at coordinate 10,358 of JAADHL010000308.1, read as the reverse complement.
GAGGGCCTGATGCACTTTTCCGGGGACGAGACGTTCAGGGTTGTCTATGCGTTCAATATCGGTCTGGGTCTGGAGTGGGACTTCGTCCACGGCGCGTATTCCGCCTACTCTGGGTGGCTGTTCGTGAGGGCGTGCGAGATGCTCGCCGATTTCATAAAGACAACGGGGACCGACAAGGCCGACGACCTGGCCTGGCTGAACGAGAGGGCGGCGTTCGTCAGGGCCGCTACCGACGACCTGTACTGGGACGACGCCAAGGGGCGATACGCCTCCATGCTTCTCATCCTCGAGGACGACACCACGGAAAAGGAGCCCATCCCGGGCGAGGACCTCAACACCCAGCCGGTCTGGCTGGGCTATCACGGCCGGGAAGACGACCTAGCCATGAAGAACCTTCAGGGCACCATGGCGGACATATTAAAGGACAACGGCCTGCTTCAGACCGCGCTGGGCACGGACGAGGAACTGATGGGATACCCGGTGGGCCAGGGCATCCAGACCGGAATGACCCCGGGGTACTTCCTGTACGACGGGGCGCTGATGAATCTGGAAGTGGCGTCAAAGACCTTTGACGCGATGGGCTCTTATGTGTCCCCATCGGGCAACTATTCGGAAGTGGCCCTTTTCGCCCTGCCGGGTCGGGCGCTTTGTCCCGTATACGACTCCACCGGCGGCCAGGGTGAACTGTGGGCCAGATACAGGCAATGGGAAGGCGCCATCAACCTTGAAGCCATTATGGAATACCTCCTCGGGTTCCAGGCGGACGTGGTCGACGGGTGGCTGGCGCTGGCCCCTCGGCTGGCCCATGCGTCCACCTTTATCGAGGCCGACAGGATCATGTTCAACGGCCATGCCTTCAAGATGCGCTACGACAGGGAAGGCGATGGTTTCAGGATGACCCTTGAGGGCGAAGGCGAGCCCGCTACTTATGGGCTGAAGGAATACAGGATCCGCCTGAACGTCCCCTTGGACGAGGTTCATGGCGTGAAACTGGACGGCAAGGACCTCGATCCCTCCGCCTGGACCGCGAAACACCCCTTCCCGGGCCTCACCGAGGTTAATGTTCTGCTGCCCGCCAAGACGTCCTCATTTGTTCTGCAAGCCATGTAGATGTCGGAAAAAAGCTTCGCGTCTGCGAGCAGTATCAGAAGAAATACATCGTCGTGATCATGGATCGGAGATAGTGGCCGTCTCGGGAGAGGTCTCCGCCTTGGGTGGATTGCCTATGACGCAGCCCTCGATCTCGTGGTAGCACGGGCGGATGCACTTCTTGCCGTAGGACTTGCCCTGGTCGTCCTTGATTTCCTGGCACTGCCATCCCTGAGGACATTCGTTCTCGGGGTCGGACAGGTTGCAGGGCGGCATGCAGAACTGCCCCTTGCTCTGGCCGTCCTCGGTCTGGAATTCAAGGCACATGATCTCCTTGTCGCCGCAGGCGTCGTCGCCCTGCTGCTGGTCGCAGGGTTCGCAGTACTTGCCCTCGGCCGCCACGCACGTCTTTTCCGCGGGATCGCACACCTGCCCGCACTTGCACTCCCATGCCCCGGTACAGGGGCGAGCTATGCAGGTGTTGGTGGTGATGTCGCACAGCTTGGAAGACTCCTTGCAATCGTAGTCGATCAGGCACCCGGGCACGCATTCGTGCGTAGCGGTGTCGCAGTAGGTTTCCTTTTCGCGGCAGTCCAGAGGGCTGAAGCACATGCCCGGGATAAAGCAATGGCCCTCATCGTCGCAGTCCCACTCCTTGCCCTCCATCGGCGATGGGTCGTCGCATCCGATGACCATGTCCCCGTTCTTGGAACATGCGTCAGAGCAAAGCCCAGCGCTGCACACCTTTCCGGACCCGCATTCGGTGTCGCTGGCGCAGCCGGGCACGCACTGGTGGGTAATGGGGTGGCAGGCTTCGCCGAAAACGCACGACAGGGCATCCCGGCATCCGCAAACATGTTGAGGCAGCCAGCACTTTTGCTTTGCGGGGTCGGGACAGTCCGAATCCTTGTCGCACTTTTTGCCGGCCTTGCCGCAGTCCAGGGACATGGGTATGCATACGCCGTTCTTTTCATCGCCCAGGCTGGCGCACCCGTACGAGTTCACCGGGGCGCCCTCGACCGCGCAGACCTTCGTGCTCATCGGACACCAGGGCGCGCAGACCTTTGCCGGAAACGTCACATTGACGCCATCGAGGGTGAAATCACTGATGCAGTGAGACAACTGGCCCGCGCACTGAGCGTCGTTGTCGCACAGGGAACACGCCGGCAGCAGCGGCATGCAGACCTTGTAGCAGGGGTCGCAGTACTTTTCAGAGCCGCAGTTTTTGTCCTCCCTGCAGTCGGCCGCGATGCACTTGAACTCGCAGTTGCAGGCAAGACCCTCGCCCTTGGCGTCGCAGTCCTCGTCCTTCTCGCATTCCTTGTTGACGGGGATATCGGTCCCATCCTGGATGTCGCCGGTGACGCCCTCGCCGGGCTTGCCTCCAGGGTCCGCGACGTCGCCTGCCGGGCCGGTGATGTCCTTGTTTTCCGATGAACCGGCGCAACCGGCCAGCATTAATGTTGCCGTCAAGATGATGAAGCCAGTCTTCATGATGATCCTCCCGAAGAATCAAACCGAGAAAGTCTAGCGGAATTTAATGTCTATCGCGTTGATCAACCCACCGCCGCCGACGAAAAACAGCCTGTTTCCCCATACGGCGGGGGCGTTTCTGGTCCCCATGGGGAAGGCAAGGCGCTCGATGGGGGCGCCGTCCTCCAGTGCCATGGTATAGAGTCCCTTGTCGCCGGCGACGATCAGAATCCCGCGTACCACCAAGGGCGGGTAGGCGGCCGTGTCGCTCAGGCGTGTCACAAAGAGCACCTTGCCGTCTTTGCGTCTCAGGCCAACGACCTCACCATCCGCGGTCCCGATCACGGCCATGGAAGCGGTAAGCGCCGGCCTCGTCGCCCCGAACCAAGTGCCGCGCCACAGCTGACGGTGATCCTTCAGGCGCAGCGCCACGGGCCCCTTGACGAACGAAGCCGCGTACAGCACGTCGCCATCAATGACAGGTGTGGTGTCCGTGTCCGTGGCCTTTTTGCGCGAACCCATGGAAAGGTCCATGGACCATGCAGGCTTTCCGGTCAACAGGTCCACGGCCGCCAACGTGCCGTCAGAGAAACCAATGTACACATGGCTTCCATGCACCGTGGGCGACGCGATGCCTTCGCTGCTCATGTACTGGGGACGCGCAACGTGGTATTCCCACTTGAATTCGCCGGAAGCCGCGTCGATTGCATAGAGCTTGTTTATGGACACCGCGAAATAAACGACACCGTCTCTCTCGACCGGATCGCCGTAGACAGCGGCATCGGTGCAGTAAGGCTTTTCCCACGTGGGATTGCCCTTGACCGGGTCCAGTCTGTACAGACAACCATCCGACGAGCCGACGAACAGTCCCTGGTCGGTGAGAAGCGGCTTTGCCCTGACCGCGCCATGGGTCTTGAATTCCCAGGCAATGTTTCCCTTGCCGACGCTGAGGGCCACCACCGACCCTGACTTTACGCCGCAATAAACCATGCGCCTCGCGTGATCGATCTCGCACTGTCCGAAGTCTCGGGGGTGGTAGGCCAGCTGTTCGTTGGTGTAAGCCCTGGCTCCCCAGGCTGGAGCGAGTCGGGCCCGCGGTTCGTAGACATAGCCCGGACCCCAGGGCTGAACGGAAGTGGATTGGCCGAGTAATGCGGACGATGTAAACAGGACGAACAAAATGGAAATCAAGGCCGCAAGGCAGCGTGGTTCACCCCGTTTCATGGGGAGTCCGGCCGGATTGAGAGTGCCGAGGTTCATGGCAATGCCGCGATGCGCTGCTCCAGGGTCCTCCTGGTCAGGAGCATGGCGGGAGGCATCGTTTTGGGCTCGCCTGCGAGTTCCTTGACGCCGCTTTCATAGAAACCGCGGGCCTTGGCCGCGTCGGTCTTGTCATCTTTGGCTGCGGTAGCCGCGTTGTACAAATCACCGAGGTGGAGGAATGCGTTGGCCCTCAGGAAGCTGGACCCTGCCTTGGACATCTCGTTGAATGCCTCCTCGGCCTCCTTGCGTTTGCCCAGTCGGTCGGCTGCGATGCCAAGGGCCTCCCAGGCGATGAACGACAGGGTCTTGTCGGGGGCCGAGTCCAGATAGGTCCGGTAATCCTTGTAGGCCGATTCCGTGTCACCGGCGTTCAGATCGGCCGCGCCCCTGGCGAACAGAGCCAAAGCAGCCAGGGGCGTTCCCTGATAATCCTTTGAAAACTTTTCCAGTTGTCCGGCCGCCGCCTTCAGCTTTTCCGCCTTTTTTTCGGCATCGTCCGGGCCCCCATCCGTGGCGCCTTTGGGTTCCAGCACCGTGGCCTCGGCAACACCGGCAAATGCCTTGTTGAAGGCAAGCGCCTCATCAATCTCTGAGGATTTCTGGTAACGCGTCAGTATGATTCCACCCAGGATGATCACCAGGATGACGGCAATTCCGCCAAAGACCCAACTGCCATATTCACGCAGAAACTCAACGGTTTTCGCAACGGTCGTCTGGAATTCGTCCGGTGCCTTGACCTCTTTCATGGTCATTTTCTTCAGTTTTTTTCGCGCTGACATATCAACCTCGTGACCGGTTCTCCGGCAGGGATTCGAACCCCGATTCCAGGAACCAAAATCCTGTGTCCTGCCATTGGACGACCGGAGAGTCCCCAAATCGGCGGCGTGATTCTATCCGCCGGATCAGTATTGTTCAAGACGTCAGTTAAATATCAGGCCCCACGCGCCGACGAAAAGCGACTGGACCGCGTTCAGGACCGTGCGGGTCATCTTGGCCACGGTGGGAGCGGTGTTGGCGCCGGACGGTATCGTGTCGGCCGAAGCGGTGGATTGCGTGGATGTCTGGACAATCACCTCGGGGCTCCCGCCACCTCCCTGCTCCGCCAGGGGGGTGCATGTCGAGCACTGGGATGGAGGTTGCGACGATCCGGGCGACGATCCGTCAAAGCATGCAGGCCGCCTTGCCACGGTCAGGCCGTAAGGAATGGATGCCCCGGTCAAACCGCCTATCCGAACCTTCTTTACCATGTCGTGCGTCATGACGTTGCCGTCATGGTCCAGCATGGGCACCGGTTCCATGCAGTCGTCGCCGTGCCTGAAGTAGTCGATGCCCCAGACCCAACCCACGCCGGGGTTGCATGCGTTCGCCACGTCGGGAGCGAAGGTGACGAAGTAGGTGACGTTGGAGTAGACCACCGGCGAACCCATCAGCTTTTCGCCCTTGAGTTCCTCGCCGGTGTTGGCGTCGTCGTATGGGACCGCGTCGAGTTTCTGGTCGTGCCCGAAGAACATCTTCCAGTTGAGGCTGGCGGTGTAGCCTGTCAGCCTGCACGCGGTCTCCTGGAAAGGAGAGCAGTCGGGTTCAGGGTCGTCGGTTTCGGTCAGAGAGACAATGAACGTCCTCTTGGCGAATTCCTCGATGGCCTCCGTGTCGCCGGCCCCGTAGACCACCACCAGCTCATTCTTGAACGGCTTGACCGCGATGCCGGGCGCGGAAAGGACCGGCGCCCTCTTCGGCGAGGCAATACCAGGTCTGGGAGTTACGCTGTAGTAGGGATCGTAGAAATACTGCAGCTTCCAGTTCGCCGTGGACTGAGACCCAAGTTCCACGCGCCACAGGCGACCGGCCATGTCGCCGATATAGCAGCGGGTGATGAACGTACCGGGAAACGTGGAGTAGCAGGACATCGACCCCACCATGTCCGCCAGAGGTTCGCTGCCCGCCGTCCCAAAAGCGCAGTCATCCACCACGTTGTCCGGGGTTGCGTCGGCGTAAAACTCCTCCAGCTTGGCGCCCGTGTCCAGGCGAACCACGAACACGGACTTGCCCGCATCAGCGTCAAGACCCTTGCCGCTGCCCCCCCCGAATACCGCGACGGCCACCTCCTCGTTGCCCAGGAAAACCTTGCCCAGGGCCGGACGGCTGATTGTGTAGCCCAATCTTGAGAAGTCATTGGAAAACCCGTTGTTGTGCGGGCAGTTCTGATCGCCGGCAGCGCAGCGCCCCTCATTCGAGATCTCCCACAGAAACTTGGGATCAGTGGGATCTGTGACATCCAGGGCGAAATAACCGCGCCCGCCACGCCCGTAACCGGTTACCAGAATGGAACGCCAATCATCCGCCTCTTCCGACGGCGATCCGATCGTGGTCAGGGTCCGGGACAGCAGGATGTCCTTGACCACGGGTTCGCCGTCCATCAGGGGTTTGTGATCCACCGGCAGGTCCTTCAGTTTGTGCAACAGGTAGTTCGGGATCACCGCCCATAGCTCCCGCCCCCAGTCATCATGGTTTGCGGTATCAGGCCTGTCGATCTTGAAGGCGTGCAGCAGTCCATCGTGCGAACCCACGTACAGCATCGTGGGCCGGTTGGTGAATGATGTCCTGGCCTTGTAGCTCTTGAAGGAGGGGATCATCACATCGATGTTCTTCAGGTGGCCCTGTATTACAGGGGTCGAGTGAATGATGGCGCCCATCTTGTGGCCCGTTCTGCAACTGTCGTCGCTGGCCCTGATGAAATCGATGAGATTGTTCCTGAAAGCCTGACGATTCTGTTCCTCGAACGCGTCGCCCAGGATTCCGGTGCCGCAGACCCCATCGCTGGTGGGTGAAAAATCGACGAGGTCCACCTGGCCGGGCGTGTCAGGCTCGGGAATGGCCAGGTCCTGGCTGGTCAGGTCTGAATTGGATTTTTCGAACGCCTTCATCTGGGAGCCGACGATTGCCTTGATGTTGCGTTGCGCGTCCAGGCTCGAATTCAGCTTATCGGAGATGGACTGGACCTCGGCCAGCCCCGCGGCGTTAGGGCTGCTGCCCGCCCCGCACCGGAACACCGAGCGTTCGAGGTATCCCTGGCGGATGCCGGGAACCCCGTCCACCGTGCCGAACGCGGCGTCAAACTGGTATTGCCTGTCATAGGGGTTGCCGGTGTCGCTGGTGACGACCACTTTGGTGCGCGACTGAATCGTGGATTCCATGTTGCCCAGAATCTTGCTCAGCACGGCGGCCAGTTCGGATCGGTCCGTGGCGATGAATGCCTCGGTGGTCCCGCCGGCAGAGGCTATCTGGTCCATCAGGGAATCGACGCCGGTGGGCAACTGAAAACCGATGACATAGACCTTGACCCCGGCGGCCAGTAACTGCTGGGCGTAGTATTCGGAGGTCTGGTAGCCATCGGTGCCTTCACCGAGGTTGGAGCGTCCATCCGATATAAGAACGATATTCTTGGATCTGCAGTTGTAGAACATGTCTCCGGAGCCATCCGCCTTGTTGTATGGCTGGAGGTCGGGGTCGTTTTCGAAATAGTACAGTGCGTCCTTCAGCATGGGTGCGATGGGCGTGCCGCCGAAGGGCATGGTGGAAAGCAGCGCGGCCTCCACTACACGGTTCCTTGCCAGGATGTCGGCCTCGTCATCGGACGAAACCGGCTTGACGAACGGGCCTGTCGGGGCCGATTCATTCCGGGCGCCGAAGTTGTAGGGCGTCTCGGGGCCATAGCTGTAGCCCCCACCGGGTCCGATGCCTGGATTACCGACCGTATCGAAGGTCATCACCCCGAATTTGAAGCGTCGTCCCGTCACGTCTATCAGCCCGTTGTCCAACTGCGTCCCGTTTGCGACCACGTGCGGGACCGCGTAGTCGAAGTCCTCCCGGCCGGCGGGAAAAGTCCTGTCGTCCAGGGAACACGAATACCCCACGTACGACCCTGTCAGGACCTCCGTGGCCACGATGAAGCGGCTCTTGCCGTAGGTGCCGTCGATTCGTGGACATTCTGGAACCGCCAACACATCCAGGTCGTCCGTCTCGTCCGTGTATCCATCCACGTCGTATTCCATGCTGCCGGAAGAATCCATCAGCAGGAGGACTATTGGACTGACCGACTGGAACGGATCCGCGGCAAACGCTGCCGCCGGGAGCGAGGCCAATGCCACCGCCGCAACGATCAGGATCCGATTAATCGTACTCATGGCAACCTGCCTTACTCGCATCCGACCGGTCCCACGTACAGGGTGGTCATGAAACGCTTCTGGGCGTTTCTCAGGACGTCGCCCGGAGTCGCGACAACCTGGTCACCGTAGACGCCGTTGGTCGTAGCGAAGTACTTTCTGAAACAATATTCCCCGATCGCATATCCCGGTGCGCGATGAGACGAAATAGGGTTCGAAAGCTGGGAAACCCAGTTGGCCCCGCCCACGTTCGCGAGTTCCTTTCCAAAAGACCCGTCCTCCGCGGTATCGAAAAACTTGTTGCTGACGTCACCCATGGATAGCTGGAAGCCGTTCGCCGCAACGAAATCGTTGAACCCGGATGGATTCAGCGCGGCCATGGCCATGGTGGCCTCGCTCCCAGCGGCGGTCAGGCCGTAGGCGACGACACCGATACGGTAGCTCCCGGCCCTCGACATGGCATTGGTCACTGACTGCACTGCCGCGAAGGACAGGGCCGACAGCACAAGCAGGACCATGAGGGCAAGGATCAGCACCATTCCTCGATCACTGGATGCGCGTGGATTTGCGTTGTTTTTTTTCATTTCACGTTCCTGACCTGGAAAGCCTTGATGTCCACGCGCGCCGCCAAGGTTGCCGTGCGCGACGCTCCGCGCAGCGCCTTTTCGGAGTCGTAAGCCAGAAGGGGGGCGAATGCGCCCGCTCTGGGGGTGAAAACAAGGTTTGGATCCTCATCCTCGGTCCTGGCCGTCAGCACAATAGTCACGAACCTCAGATCCTGCGGACGGGCGCCAACGCCCAGACCAAGGGTCCCGCCTCCACCCGGATTCAATACGTTCGTGATGTATGGGCTTATTACCAGGTTCGGGTCCCGCCCGGTTGCGTCAACGTCGTTTATGAAGTCATAGAACTGCAAGTCGGCGATGTTTTCGGCCACGACAAGCCGCGTTCCGTTCACTACCGTGCCGGATGGGTCCAGTTCCTCGCGGATGAGGTCCACCTTGTTGGGGCGTCCGGCCTCGTCAACGGGCGCCCCGTTGCGCGTATCGAAACGCAGGATGTAGCGGATATAGTTGACCACGTTCACTTCCAGGCCGACGCCGAAGCCCTGAATGCCGCAGTAGTCGGGCGGCGATGAAACCGGAGGAGCCGTGGTCAGTGTCACGGTGCGGGTCGCAAAGTCCCAACTGGCGATGCGGTAGTACATCTCGTACTGTTCCGCGTTCACGATCCTCAACATGCGGTTTGCGTTGAAGATGGAATCGAACTCGCCCTGGGTCTGGGGAAAGTTTGCCGTCTGCTGCAGGGTCACCACCCTGTTCAGGATCTGCTGTGTGAAAAAAACCTCCGGGCTGGCGTAAGCGCCCAACAGGACCACGGCGGTGGGCTGAATGTTGATGTTGGTGAGTCCCTCGTAGACGTCGCCCTGTCGTTGAAAATAGATCCCCTGAAGCCGGCTCACTGGCTTTGGACAGACGTTCGTGTCCGCGGTGGAGTCGGGCGTCGCCAGAAATCCGGCGGCGCCGATGTCCCTCTTTAACTCCTCGAGGCCGAAGCGGGCTTGCTCCATCGCCCGCATGAGCTGCTCCTGTACCTGATACGCGCCGGTTGAAATGGAGTACACATAAAATATGGCGCCCAACAGTATGGTCGCGATGACCAGGCTGACCATGATCTCCACGAGCGTGAATCCCGATTCCGCGGGAACGCGCGCTCTGGGAACACCGCCGGCCCAGCCCGTTGATCGCCTGATGGCTTTCGGTCCCATAAATCGTCCTTCCATCCGCTTCCACGTCCGTTCGTCCGGTTCCGGCTATGGCTGGACGAACACATTCCTCATCACGGTCGTCGGATAGGTCACCGAATAGACGTTGCTCACGTCCTGCTGCATGTCCGAATCCGAGCCGATATTGATGGGGCAGGCATCGTACTGCCCGGCGTTTCCAAGGTCCCTGGGCCACAACACTCTAACCTCGGCCCTGATCAGGTAGTCGGTCACCAGCCATGTGAGCCTGTAACGGACGCAGAATTTGCGGTTGTCCGTGGCCCTGATCTGGGTAAGAGCGCCCTGGTCGTATCCAGTGTCTCGGCCGATCTGATTGACCAACTGGAAAGAGACCGTTCCCTGATCGAATGCCTTCAGCCAACCGGAGCCCCTGGATCCATCGGCGTAGACGGTGTCGTTGACGTGCTGAAGGTATCTGAACCCGGCCTGATTCACGTCCTGGGTGCTTGTGTTGGTCCATTGTTCCGCTTCTATACGGATGCTCTGCAGCACGTGCTGGGCCAGATTGGACGCCTGAACGATGTCCCACGAGGTTGTGTTGCCGCGAATGATCCCCGCCTGGAGGTTGACCATGGCGAGGAAGC
>JAADHL010000334.1 GCA_013151875.1 Deltaproteobacteria bacterium | reverse complement strand
GGACACGAAAGTGGTGGTGATAACGGGTTACGCGACCGTGGAGATGGCTAGAGAGGCCCTGGTCAAGGGCGCTTTCGATTTCATCGCCAAGCCGTTCAAACCCAGCGACCTGAGGGCGGTGATCGAACGCGCGGTCAAGGATATTGCAAGTTCATGAGCCAACCCCCGTCCCTGACTGCCGGGGGCGGCCGGAGGAATGAGTGGACCTGAAGGACTTCGCATTCAGGATGCGTTACGAGACGCTGAGATCGCTGCTGGATCGCAACGGCGCCGTGTTGCAGCTCCTGAACGATCTGGAGGCCGATCTCAGGCACATGCGCCACTTCGATCCCCGGATACGCAGGCCGCTTTGCAGGATCCTGGACGACGCAACCCTGATGGCCCAGGAACTGAACCTGCTTTCCTCGAACCGCTATTTCGAGGTGTTCGACGTCCTCTTCACAATCCGCGGCGAACTGGCGAATCTCGAGGCGGAGGCGGCCGACGCCAGGGGACAGCCCCTCGCGATACCGATTGGACACGAGGGTTCCCTGGACGAAAGGCTGGTCGGCGGCAAGGCCGCAGGTGTGGCCGCCCTGGCCATGAGGTTCGGAGACAGGGTCCCCGGTGGGTTCACGGTGACGACAGCCGGCTACCATCGTTTCATCGAGGAAAACCGCCTGCATGACCGTATCCGGCTGTTGCTTGACGACCTGGGGATAGGCACTGATCGGGACCGTTTTTGTGATCGGACCGAAACCATACGCAACTGGATCCGGTCGGCGGATGTCCCTCAGGGTGTTCGGGAGGCCATCGATTACCATGCCTCGGCCGCGTCGTCGAGCGTAGGTGCATGGGGATGGGCCGTGCGATCCAGCGCCATAGGCGAGGATGGGGTCTGTTCCTTCGCGGGTCAGTTCGACACCCTGCTGAGGGTCCGTCCGGAGGACCTCGTGGACGCCTACCGGGAGGTCCTGGCCAGCCGCTTTTCAGAACGCGCCGTGACCTACCGCATTCACTGCGGAGTATCCGAGGTCGAAACCCCGATGGCGGTCCTGTTCATGCCCATGGTCGAGGCCAGGGCGGCCGGCGTGGCGGCAAGCATCGACACCAGCGCGCCGGACTCGGACAGGATCATCATCAACGCGGCCCCTGGGCTGGGCGATGACGTGATCCAGGGTCGGACAAAGGCGGACGTGATCCTGATGACGCGCGGCTCAACACCTGAAATCATTGAGGTGGACAAGGGAACGGACAGCGGCGTGAGGGGCCTGATCGGTGACCATGTGCTGGCTGAAGTGGGACGTCTGGCCATGGAAGCCGAGGCCGCCTTGGGATACGCGGTGGAACTGGAGTGGGCCGTTGGAGACGACGGGGCCGTCAGGCTGCTTCAGGTCCGCAGGTTGCGACCCACGGCGGAGACCGATGAAAGGTCGGACGACGTGGGACGCAGGGGCATCCCAATCCTCGAGGGTGGGATGACCGTTTTTCCCGGTCGGGCCGAGGGACCAGTGGCGTTCCTTGACCCCGACGGCGACCCTTCGGGAATCCCGGAAGGGTCCGTTGTGCTTACCCGGCTGGCCGGACCGGAGATCGTTTCGACGTTGCCGCGAATCGCGGCCCTGATAGTCGAAGAGGGCAATCCGTCCGGGCACACGGCCACGCTGGTCCGCGAGTTCTCGGTCCCTTCGCTTTTCAGGGTGGGCGCGTCCATCAGGAGGCTCACCGGCCGGGGGGTAGTCAGCGTGGATGCCACGCGGCGCCGCGTATTCGAGGGATCGCGATGGCCCGGCATCCGCGAGCGCGTGCTCGCCAGGCTTGCTCGCGGGGGGTCGGCAAGACTTTCCGGCCCTCTGTACGAGCGTGTAATGGCCCTGAACCTGACCGACCCGGAAGCCTCGGATTTCAAGGTCGGCGGTTGCAGGTCCGTGCACGACACGATCCGATTCATGCACGAAATGGCCATACGTTCCATGTTTGAATTCGGTGACAGGCATCACGGCCTTCCGCTGTCCCGGAACAGGCGTCGCCTTGAAACCGACCTGCCGTTGAAATTCCATATCATCGACCTGGAAGGCGCGGTGACGACGGACGCACGCAAGGTGCCGCCGTGGTCGGTGGAATGCGTCCCGTTCAAGGCCCTGTGGCGCGGCCTGTCGGACGAGCGGCTGCCGTGGCCCGACCGCTGGAAACGGATGATGCGGGATGTGCCGGCCGCTTTCCGGGAAGAGATGCTGGGCGCCAGACGCGGGCTGAGGCGGAACACCGACGACAACTACCTCATGGTGGCTCGGGACTATCTGAATCTGAACGCCAGGCTTGAATATCACTACTCCACCGTGGACGCCATCGTGAGGCAGGGGGACCAGAACAACCATGTCCACTTCGAGTTCCGCGGAGGCGGGGCCAGCGAGGAGAATCGCGTCAGACGCGCCCGTTTCCTGGAAAAAGTATTGCGCGAGTCTGGTTTTGGAACAGACCGCAGCGGGTCGCTGGTGACCGCGTGGCTGAGGCGCTACCCGTCCCAAGAGACCGAAGCGGCCCTGGAACTGCTGGGCAGGTTAATGGTTTGCGCGCGGCAACTGGACGCGCTGATGAGGCAGGAAAGCGACATAGGATTCTACGCCGAGGGATTTCTGGCCGGGGATTTTTCGATCTTTTCCTGGTAGGGAGCGAACTCACATGGCCGACACGCCCGACAGCACGGCCACCGGATCAGATCGGGAGGACATCGTTCTCAGGAGCCGCCCGTCACTGACCATCCGGACCCGCATCATACTGTCGTTTTCGCTGTGCTTCATCCTGTGCGCCGTAATAACCGTCTGGGCCATGGTCACCCTGTCCGAGATGGAGGGAAAGATCCACTTCCTGGAGGCTGCTGATCGATACCTGGAAGAAATCCAGCAGGCCCGCAGGTACGAAAAGAACCACCTGTTGTACGGGACCGGACTGAAAGAAGCCGTGAAGCACTTGAATAACGCGGAGGCCCTGCTGACCTCGGACGGACCCACCATAATGAAGATAATGGGCGAACGGCAGTTCAGCGAAATGCGCCGGCACCTGGCGGACTATGACCGGATGCTGTCCCGCCTGGGCAAAAAAGGGAAATACTCGGTCGACACGCTGGAAGAGCCATTGAGAGACGCGGGCACCCAGGTAGTATCCTATGCCCAGGCATTCGTGGACCAGGAAAGGACGGCCGTTTACAGAATGCTGACCATGGCCCGCAAGGTGCCTTTCGCCTTTCTGGTCCTGCTGCTGGGCCTGATGGTGTTCATCGCCGTGTCCCTGACCAGGCAACTCCTGCTGACCCTGGACAGGTTCATGAAGTACACGCAACGCATCGGTGAAGGCGATTTTTCACCCATCATGCCTGCTCGAAAATACCGCGACGAGTTTTCCAAACTGGCCGAGGCAATAAATCACATGGTGAAGGAACTGGATCACCGCCACAACGTACTGATGGAGTCTCACAAACTGCGCGCGCTGGGAACCCTGGTTGCCGGAGTGGCTCATGAACTGAACAACCCCCTGAACAACACGCTTCTGACCGCAGCAACGATTCAGGAGGATTTCGACGACCTGGACGATGATGAAAAACGCGAGATGATCCAGGACATTCTGAACGAAACAGAGCGGTCCAGGGTAATTGTGAAGAACCTTCTGGATTTCGCCCGCGAAAGCGAAACGCGCATGGAGGCCCTGGACATTGCACGCATCGTCGAGGAATCGGTCCGGCTGGTTCACAATCGGAT
>JAADHL010000282.1 GCA_013151875.1 Deltaproteobacteria bacterium | reverse complement strand
AGTTCGGGGGACGTCTTTATCTCCAGCCTGACCCTGTCGCCGGCCAGTGGTCTGATCATGGTGCGCATGTCTTCGACCACGGCATTGACGTCCACGGGCCGGACCTTGAGGGTCTGCCTTCGACTGAAGGCCAGGATCTTCCTGGTCAGATCCGCACCTCGCTCGGCTATGGAGGTTATCTGTTGGAACAGGTCCAGGCTCTCGTCATTGGTCTGGGAACGCTGCGAGCCCAGTTGCGCGTACCCGATGACCCCGGCCAGGACGTTGTTGAAGTCATGGGCGATGCCCGCGGACAGACTGCCCAGGGACTCCAGACGCTGGGTCTGCCTCAGTTGCGCCACGGCCTCGACGCGCTGAGTGACATCGATGAATATGGACATCTGGCAGGGCCGGCCGTCAGTGGTCCTGTAGGGCGCGTTCAGGATGTCATAGGTCCTGCCGCTGCCGGGATCGCGCCATTCATACCGCAAGGACCTTCCCTCTATGCATTCGGAAAGCCGGCACGACTCACACGGCTCGTCCCGCCCGTGAACAAGGGCGAAACACCGGCCTCCCTCGGGAGAACGGCCGAACGCGGCCGCATGGGCCTCGTTCTGAAAGTCCACTCTATGGTCCGAGTCGATGATCCAGATGGCGAGGGGTATGCCGTCCACCACCGACTTCAGTTTTGTGCTGCTCTTTTGCAAAAGTTCGTCTATCGAAAACCGCCAAAGCGCCTCGTTCATGAGGGGGCGGACCGACTTCAGGATACTATGGGTTTCGGCGGACTCGGAATCATCTGCGTTCAGGATATAGCGCAGGCAACCCAGTTCCTCGCCCTTCCATTTCAAAGGAAGTCGGGTGAACAAATCAGCGTCGACCGGTCCATCATCGAACCCGGTCGCTGCAATGACTGATTCGCCCCGATAGGGTCCGCGAACGGCCAGGGACATCACCCTGCATCCCGTATCCTCGGTAAGGATGTTGACCAGTCCTTCAGCGTAAGAGGATACATCCACTGCATGGGCGAACAGGGCGTGCATCCGGTTTTTCAGGGCATCCAACCTGAAGAGCCGTTTTTCCTCGGTAATCTCCCGTGCAACCGCCATGATTCCGGCCACCTTCCCATCCGCGTCCCTGAAAGGGCTCCTGTAGGTGCGAAACCATCTTTTTCCGTCGAGCGGATGGATGTAGCAGTCCTCCGCATAGGTGGTCATTCCCGACTCCATGGTTTCCATGAATCCACGGTCGGCGGTCTCGGCGTTCTGTTTGTCGTAGAGCTCTTGCGGAGTTCTGCCGATCATCTCCTCAACCGTCTTCTGAACCATGTTCGCCAGGAAGGTGCTGACCACCAGATAGCGGCCCTCGATGTCACGAACGAATATGGCCTCGGAGTCGTTCTCGATGATTGCCCTGAAAATGCTGTCGTGATCCATGCGCGTATTCTGTTTCCTGTCGTTGCCGAAGTCAATCAGTGCTTTCCCGGCATTGTCGATTTTGCATCTTGAAGGTGGATCTGCCGCACGATTTGTGGCAACTTCGCACTGTCCAAAAAGGCGATTCCGGAACGAAAGGAGATGGAAACCATGTCGGATAAGAAAAAAGTAGCCGTGATCCTGTCCGGTTGCGGCGTGTATGACGGATCCGAGATCCACGAGGCGACACTGACGCTGCTGGCCTTGGACATGCATGGCGCAAAGGCCGTGGCCGCGGCGCCCGATATTGTGCAGGCAAAGGTCGTGAACCATGCCATCGGAAAGGAGATGCCCGGCGAGAACCGCAACGTGCTGATCGAATCCGCTAGGATAGCCCGGGGCGATATCCGCCAGGTTTCTGAACTTGACGTCGACGAACTGGATGCCGCTATCCTTCCAGGGGGCTTCGGCGCCGCTATCAATCTGTCGGACTTCGCCACGGCCGGCGCCGATGTTCGGGTCGAAAGGACCGTCTCGGATTTTCTGGGTCGCATGCACCTGGCCAAAAAGCCGATCGCCGCGCTCTGCATCGCCCCTCCGATCCTGGCCAGGGTGCTCAAGGACGCGGGCGTCGAGGGGGCGAAACTGACCATTGGCAACGACCCCAGCGCGGCCGCCGGCATCAACGCCATCGGACAGGAGCACGTTGCCTGCCCGGCCGACTCGTTCGTGGCGGATCAGGACAACCTCATCGTTTCATGCCCCTGTTACATGCTGGCCGAAGGGATTGCGGAGCTATGGAAGGGGATCGAGGCGACGGTCGTGAGATTGCTGGAAATGGTCTGAAGGTCAAATGATACGCGAATACAAGGGCGCCTTGCCCCGCATACATGCCGACGCCGTGATCCTGGATCAGGTGGTGATAACCGGCGACGTCGAAATCGGCGCGGATTCCTCGGTCTGGTTCGGGGCGGTGATCAGGGGCGATGTAGGCGCCGTCAGGATAGGGCGCCGCACCAATATCCAGGACCTGTGCGTGCTCCACGAGACTCTGTCCAGGACGTCCTGCATAATCGGCGACGAGGTCACCGTGGGACATCGCGCGGTGATCCATGGGGCGGTCCTAAAGAACAGGTGCCTGGTCGGCATGGGCGCGATAGTCATGGACGAGGCAATCGTGGGCGAAAACTGCATTGTCGGCGCCGCTTCACTGGTTCCGGAAGGCATGGTGATACCGGACGGCCATCTTGCCCTCGGGGTCCCGGCCAGGGTCATCCGGCCCCTGAGCGACGTCGAGATCGAGTCACTGGCGATCTCGGCCGAGCACTACGTCCAGTACGCAAAAGAGTACTCGACAGGCTCCTAGTCTCAGTTTTCCAGCTTCCGATAGACCGTGCGGGTGGCTATACCCAAAAGCTGGGCGGCGAGTCGCTTGTTCCCTTTCGTCATGCGCAGGGTCTGCTGGATGACCTTCTGCTCTATCTCGTCCAAGGGCGTGCCCAGCTGGATGGTCAGGAACTGTCTGGCGTTCGAGTCGCTCGCCACCAGATCGGGCAGGTCCTCGACCCGGATGGTGTCGCCTCGGCACAGGACAACGGCGTGCTCGATCGTGTTTTCCAATTCGCGCACGTTACCCGGCCAGTCGTGGGCCATCAGCAATTCGGCCGCCTCGCGTGAGATGGCCCTCACGTCCTTCCTGTTTTTGTCCGCGAACGCGGCCACGAAGTGCTGGGCCAGCAGGGGCACGTCCTCGATCCGCTCGCTCAGCGACGGCAGCTTGATGGTGATCACGTTGAGGCGATAGAAGAGGTCCTCCCTGAACTTGTGCTCTTTGACCAGTTCGGAAAGCGAGCGGTTCGTGGATGCGATCACCCTCACGTCGGTCTTGATGGTCTGGGTGCCGCCTAGCCTCTCGAATTCCCCCTCCTGCAGGACCCGGAGCAGCTTGGCCTGCACCATGGGGTCCATCTCGGCGACCTCGTCCAGGAAAAGGGTGCCGCGGTCCGCCAGCTTGAACCGACCCTCGCGGCGTGCGAAGGCGCCGGTGAAGGCGCCACGCTCGTGCCCGAACAGCTCGGATTCCAGCAGTGTCACCGGAATCGCGGCGCAGTTGATGGCTATGAACGAACCCGTGGCTCGGGGGCTTTTGCGATGGATGGCCCTTGCAACCAGCTCCTTGCCGGTCCCGGAAGCCCCCTCCAGAAGCACGGTGGCGGTGGCCTGGGCGACCTGCCCAACCGTGTCCATCACCTTGCGCATCGCAGCACTGGAGCCGATGATGGATCTGTCCCCGGCCACGGCCTCCAGTTGGGCGCGAAGGGCGATGTTCTCGGCCTTGAGCGTCGCC
>JAADHL010000171.1:7537-10620 GCA_013151875.1 Deltaproteobacteria bacterium | reverse complement strand
ATTCTCAGGCATCCGGGTGTCGTCTCCTCAATCACGATATTGCCCGTCTTGAGGTCGCGATGGATGATGTCGCGCCCGTGCATCTCTGAAAGACCGTCGCTGACCGCGTCCAGGATCATCACGACCTGCTCTGACGCAAGCGTCTTTTTGGTCTTTAATACGGAGTCCAGAGTCTGCCCGCTCACGAATTCCATTGCGAAAAACGGCAGACCGTCCGGGGTCATGCCGGTCCTCAAAATCCTTGGAAACACGGGGCTTCCAAGCATGGCCAGGTAGGACGCCTCGCGCTTGAGCGCGGCCATCGCCGCCTTGCCGTGTTTCTTGACATGAACGGAATGCAGGATCTTCAGCGCGACGTTTCGTCGGCCGACCGACAACTGTTCCGCCAGATACACGCGCGCGTAGGCGCCGAACCCCAGGGGCTTGACCACCCTGAAGTCATCGGTCAGCACAGCGCCGATAAGGGGGTCTTTTTCGCCGTTGAGCCCTTTGGCTTCAGCGCCGGCGTCGCTGGGCCCTACGTCCCTGGCCCCTCCCTCATCGACTCTCTTTCCGTATTCCATCGATCCTTGGCCGTTATGACTTTCAGCACGCCACTCGGGTCCTCACGCCACTCGGATTGTCGGTTCCATCGAGTTTTCGAGACAACGGCCGATCACGTGCGCGTTTCCGCCCTCGGTCCGAATCCCCTCCAGCAGGCCGGCAACAGCCGCCTCGGGCACGGCCAGGAGCAGTCCGCCCGAGGTCTGGGGATCAAACAGTATGGCGGCGTCGGCCTTGCTCATGGAATCGATCCCCTCCACGAGGCATCCCGCGAACTTCTTGTTTCTCCACGTACCGCCAGGTGAAAGACCCCGCTCCGCAAATTCCCCGGCGCCCGGCAACAGTGGGATCGCGGCCATTTCGATTTCCGCGGCCACGCCCGAGGACAACACCATCTCCCGCAGGTGGCCCAACAGGCCGAACCCGGTCACATCGGTCGCTGCCCTCACACCGGCATTCAGGGCCGCGGCCGACGCAACCGCGTTCAGCGCTGTCATGGAATCGAGCGCCATACCCCATGAATCGGCAGAAGCCTCGCCTTTCTTGAGGGCCGTTGAAACCAGGCCGGTTCCAATGGCCTTGGTCAGCACCAGCACGTCGCCGGGCCGCGCCCCCCCTTTGGTCATGATCCTGTCCGGATGGACGACCCCGGTCACGCTGAATCCCAGTTTGATCTCCGGGTCGTCGATGCTGTGACCACCCACCAGGGCCGCGCCGGCGGATCGCATGATGTCGATCCCTCCCTGGAGCATCCGCCTGAAGGTCTCGGGCGGCTCGGATGATACCGGGAAGGCGATAATGCTGAGGGCGCTCACCGGCGCTCCGCCCATGGCATATACATCGGACAGGGTGTTGGCGGCGGCTATGCGACCGAAATCCCACGGGTCGTCCGCGATGGGAGTGATCATGTCCACGGTCTGTACCAGGGCCAGGTCCTCGCGCCCTCGCGCACCAGATACACCCCGGCGTCGTCGGGACGGTCGAGTCCTACCAGGACCTTTCCGCCCTTTGGAAACCGGATGCCCGCGAGAAGTTGGTCCAGGTCCCCCGGACCGATCTTCGCCGCTCAACCGGATGCCCGGGCCTTTGCCGCCAGCCCGGGATCCTTCTTTGTCGATGTCGTCACAAGCAATCCTGATGTATCGGCCGCGCCGAATGATCCTAGAACACCTTGAGCATCGCGTCCATCAGCCTCTGGGCCAGACCCACGGCCCCGTTGTAACCCATCCACGGCATCGGATAGATCTGGTGCTTGCTGGTCGATGGATATCCCAGTTCCAGGACCCTGGCGCCCTCCCTGGCCAGGGCCTGCTTCTGGATGGCCGACCCCACAACGATATGCACCTCGTTGGGCCCCCTCAGGTCGCGAAAGGCGCCCAGCGCTGCGTCCCGTGACGGATTCAACAGCACCCTGGGCATCTCTTCGTCCTTGACTCCATGGCGGTTCAACGCTCGTTTGAAGGAACCCATGTCAGTCCGGTCGTCGCCGGTGACGCAGACCAGCCGGACCGCGGCACCCAGGTCCAGCAGAAACGCCGTTACGGCCGCCGCCAGGGGCGCGTCCAGAAAGACCGACACGTTGACGCGGTGCATGTCTTCCAGCACCCGGGCGGGGTGGGCAAGCAGGGGAGCGACCTTGGCCGTCTCGGCGTCGATGACCTCCTCTATGGTTGCTTTCGGGACGCCCGCTGCCCCGCCGATTTCACGCAGAAACCGGGAAGTGCCGTTCAGCCCGACCGGCAGATCGACCGGCGCGCGGATTCGACCCTTGCGGGTCATTTTCCCGGTGTCGAGGTCCTGGGCCAACGGCAGCAGGGCCAGGGTCTTAGCCTTGGTCGTCGCCCGCAAAGCAGCTAGTCCCTCACCGCTGAACAGCGTCCCCGAGGCAGTCAGTCCCAGCCGGGCCAGCAGCCTCTTGAGTTCACGCAGGTTGGCCGCGTGATCCATTTCGAAACGATCGAACGGATAACCGATCAGGGCCACATCGCGCGGATCGGGCTCTACGTCCCAGTCCAGCAGATCCATGACCGCGCCGATCATCCTCGAGTAACCGCGGCCGAGGCTGCCTTCGTATCCCGGCGCATTCAGCAGAATCACCGGACACGGCAGTCGCTCCCGCAGTTCCTCCACGGCCACCTCGACGTCACTGGGGGAAAGGTCGACGACCGTGTTCGTGGCCACGACCACCAGGTCGGGGGTCCTGCGTCCGTACCAGGTCTGGGCGAACTGCACGAGGTGCTTGCCGGTGCCTCGAATGAGTTCGACATCTTCCAGCCCCGTCCAGATTCGCTGATTGTGCGACTCCCTGAACCAGTCATGCTCCACCAGGTGCAACTGGGTCTTGAACTTGCACCCGACCGTGGTGTGGAGGAACAGGACGGTCCCCGGCACCGCGTGCACCGCCAGAAAGATCCCGAAGAGGTCCGTATGGTCGCTGTCTCTCAGTTCGAACGGGGACGAATCGGTCATCCGAGATACCTCTGATACCGAACGGTGAATCCACCCCTTAGGGCCCGGGTCATCAGGCGGCAGGCGTCCAC
>JAADHL010000171.1:3798-7495 GCA_013151875.1 Deltaproteobacteria bacterium | reverse complement strand
GGAACACCCGCCATTGCCGCCTGGTCGGACAGAAAATCAGACAGATAGGCGACATCGTACCCCCCGGATTCCAGGACCGGGGCCAGGGTGGCTGGTTCGTCGAACAGTCTGTAGGGGATCTCCAGACCGATTGATTTCAGGTTTCTCTTTATCCGTTCATGCACTTCGGGCCTGTCCCTTTCCTGGATCACCGCCTCCACCGTCAGCCCCATTTCCATCAACAAGGGGACGTCGGACATTCCCTCCCAGGCCAATTGCTCGGCCAGAAAATTGTGATGGGAACCCAGTCCATAGGCGATCCGCCTGCCCTTCAAAAGGCCGCGGGCGGCCTCCAGCGCCTCGACCGCCTTCCCACGGTCCGAACCGCCGTCCTTTTTGGCATCGAAGTCCCGTCCCGCGAGCCCGGCCACCGCCGAATAAAAGCGATCCGTACCGCTGAGCCCTTTTGGAAACGGGACCTCAACACTGCGATGTCCCGGCCTGTCGATAAGGTCCAGCAGCCCCTGATACATGGCCTTTTCGGCTACCAGACTGATTTCCGCCCGGGGCAAGGCGACCCAGTCGTTGAAACCCGCGCCCAGAGGCACCGCGGAGTTCAACGTGAGGCCCAGTGAGGCAAGGACCCCAGCCAGTTCGTCACGAAACGGGCTTTTGTCGCCGGTCTGGTATCCGATCACGTTGATCGAGCCTTTCCCGGTTTCCTCCCTGGACCCGAATTCGCCCACCAGGACCCGGGCCACCCAATCCACTATATTCGCCTGGGTCCTCAGCCGAAGTCCACTGGTGTCCACGGATACGATACCGACCCCTGTTTCCTTCCGGACCCTTTCGCACACATCGACCGGATCGGCGCCCAGCACCTTGGTCAGGCAGGTAGAAAGGACCACGATCGGCCGTGGGCAACCCTGCGCGATGATGGTCCGAAGGCACTCCTCCAGCCTGTCGTCCACGGCGCCGGACAAAACGTCTGATTCGCGTACGTCCGCAGTATAAAACGACCATTTTTCAGCGGTCCCGATGCCCCAGCCCTGGCGCGGGAAAGCGTTGGCGCAGTCCCTTTCGCCGAAAATGACCACGGACAGGTCCCCGGACATCTGAGCCAGTTGGAAGGCGAACCCAGTCATGGAGCATCCGTGCTGGGCTATTTCACCCACCTTTCTCTGTTCTTGGGACGCTTTCGAGGCGCCGTCGGTCGAGGTCATTACCTGCCCCGGAATACGTTTGCGGGTTACAAAGGTACGGCATCGGGACGGACCACGCAAGGGTTGTAAGGCCCTCGGTTTGTATGGTACTTTTCCTCGAAAGCAACTCGCGCGGTAGGGAAAGTGGGCGAAAAGAGACGATCACCTAGAATAAGGACCGACGCTCTGGTGGATGTTGCGGGGACCGACGTGCTGCTGTTCCACAAGATCGTGGATATCAGCGCCGGTGGGCTGTGCATCCAGTGCCCTACGGTGGAAAAGGTCGGAACGGAAGTGGATTTGTGCATCAACTTCCCGGACCTGGACGAAACCATCGAAACACGGGGCAGGGTGGTGCGTGCCAGCGAAGAACCCAGCAGGGAAATGGCCATAGAATTCATCGAACTTACCGGTGATCAGCGGTCGATCCTGCGCCGATACCTAAGCCTTCGCTACCCCGATTCCCCGAACGACGGGGCGGAAAACGACTGATGCGATCCGATGATGAACTCAAGGAGCTGCGCGGTCGCGAGACAAAAGCACGCCAATCCATCCTGAAACCGAGGTCCTGCCGATCCTGGCGGACGACCTGGCCAGATATCCCGCCCGTGAGGTGCGTCGCCGTTTCGTGGAGGACCCCATCTTTGCCGAGTCTCTTGACGACTCGACCCTGTCGAAACTGAAGGCCGAACTCCTGGAACGTTCGATTCCGATGCGCGATCGGGTCATGGAGCAGTTGTCCGAGGACGAGAGATGGCTGGCTGGCCTGGACTTCGACGGGCCCGGCAAGTCGTTCGCCGAAAACGAACGGCTGTGGGCGCCTACGGTCGCGGCCGTGGAACTGGCCAGGGAGGTCCTGAACGCGTACGGGTTCCCGGAATCGCCCCAAGCACCCGCCGACTACCGGATGCCCACCTGGTTCATCAACGGAAAGTATCTGCCCGGCCTGGCCGAAAAATACTGGGGCCTGATTGCCGAAGTCCGCGACATACGGACCCGAATCCGGGAAGTCGAGGAGAATTCGCAGCGCGAGGCCCTGCGAAAAAGATGGGATTCGATTGGTGCCGAAGGAGGGATTTGAACCCCCGACTCGGCGGATATGAGCCGCCTGCTCTGACCAACTGAGCTACTTCGGCGCCTTAAAAAGCGCCGAATGGTACTGGGCGGACAGGAACATGTCAAGCAGAGGTGATGACCTTGGTGATGACCTTGAACTTGATCTCCAGCACGATGACATTCCGTAAGTTGTTGAAAACAACGGCCTTTCTGATTGCCATGTCCGCCTTCGCGGGACAGGTGTCGGCCGACCCGTCCTCGCCGACCGGCAGCGAAATCGGCACTGAACCATCTGTGGCGATCATCGAGGTCTACACTGACGGTTTCGTTGCGCCGGCCTCGGCCGATTACACCCGATCCATCGCGTTCAGCATGGCCAGCACCGGGCAATACGCGGTCATGGGCAGGGAAGAAGTCGGCAACAGGTTCAGGTCCGTTCTGATCACCCCTTCAAAGCGGCTGCAGGCCGAACACCTGAACGCCATCGAACAGATGGTTCGCGAAGGCGACCAACTGGTCTACACGGACCCGAAGGCCGCGGTGGATGTACTGGGCAAGGCCCGCAGCCAACTCGAATCCATCGTCGAGGGGCTTGCGGCAAACCAGAAGCTGAGGAAGGAATTCCTGAAGACCCAGATGCTGCTGGCCCGGTCCCACCTGGACACCGGCAACGAGGTCAAGGCCGGCGCCATCCTTCGTGAGGTGATCCGGGTCTACGGGGACAAGCTGAAGGTAACGGAAAAGAGATACCACCCGCGTCTGGTCAAGCTGTACCGTCATGAACTCAAGGCCATGGCCGGCGAGCGGAAAGCGGTGATGACCGTGGCCACCACGGTCCCGGGATGCAAGACCATGATGGATGGCCGCGTTCTGAGGGGAAGGACCCCCCATGAGTACCGCAGGCTTTATCCAGGGGTCCACCACGTTCAGGTCCGGTGCGGTTCGACGGAAAGCATGATCCGCAAGGTCTATCTGAACAAGGGCCGTCCGGTGCACCTGATGGTGGACGTGGACTTCGAAAACGCCCTCACCGTGGAGGGCGGACGCCTGGGCCTTACCTTCAAGACCCAGGAGGAAGTGGAAAGGCTGTTGGTCCCATACGCCGTCAGGTTCGGCTCGTTGGTGAACGCGGACCTCGTTGTCGCGCACGGCTTCCTGGACCGCGGCACCCGGGCCGCCCTGAAGGCCAGGCTGATAAATGTTAAAACGGACGCAATGGTAAAGGAGGCATCGGTCCCTGCCAAGACCGACGTAGTCACCCCCTCCAGCGTGCGGCGCCTGGTCCAGTTGCTGACCGGCCGCGAAAAATTCGAGGTGGCCCAGCCCAGGACCTACCCGGTCGGCGAGGTCCCCTGGTACAAAAACTACTGGGCCTGGACGTCCACCGCAATCGCGGTCGGCGGCATCGTGGCCGGGGGGGTCCTGCTGGATTCCTATTTCGGGCACCGATTGAACGCGAC
>JAADHL010000171.1:0-3741 GCA_013151875.1 Deltaproteobacteria bacterium | reverse complement strand
CCGACAGAACACCTCGCCGTACAAATACCGTCTATCCGAGGCATCCAGCGCGAAGGACATGGAAAAGGCGTACATCGCGTCGTTCGCCGTGGGCGGCGCCGCCCTGGTGGCGGGGATCGTGCTGTTCGTTATGACCGACGACGTGTTTCCGGCCAACGGCAACACAGCGGATTCGGACGGCGGGCCGAGGTTTTTCGCCGCCCCTCAGTTGTCGGCGCACGGCGCGGGATTCGTGGGGCGCGTCGTATTCTGAGATCAGCCCCGCTTGATCGACACGGGCTTGAGCCCGTCCCACCAGGAATCTGGACCGGCCATCCATTTCTCGATTTCCGCGGGTTCTTTGGGAAGCCCTTCCGTCAGTACCCGGTTGCCCTTCGAGGTGACCAGGACATCGTCCTCGATCCTGACCCCGATGCCGCGCAGATGTTCCGGCGACTTGTCGGAAACCGGGAAATACAGACCCGGTTCTATGGTGATGACCGCGCCGGGCCGGAGCCGGATGGATTTCGAACCGTCGAAGTAGGCGCCTACGTCGTGGACGTCGCTGCCGAGCCAGTGCCCGATCCTGTGCATGAAGAATGGCTGGTACGCGCCCTTTTCGATGATCTTCGCCACGCTGCCCTTGAGTACGCCCATCGACTTGAGCCCCCGGCACAGCACGTTGAGCGCCGTTTCGTGCACCTCGCGGTACGTGACGCCGGGCCTCACCGCGGCGATGGCGGCCTTCTGGGCCTCAAGGACCCATTTATAGACGGTCAGACCGGGTTCGCTGAAGCGTCCCGACGCCGGGAAGGTCCTGGAGATATCGGCGGTCATCATTTGATATTCGGCCCCAGCGTCAATCAGGACCAGGTAATCGGCCCCTATGCGGGAATCATTGGAAATATAGTGAAGCGTCGTGGCGTTGGCCCCGGACGCGCAGATGGTTTCGAACCCAATCCTCGGCGACCCGCGTCGCCTGAATTCAAACTCGACCACCGCGGCCAGCTCCCATTCTCCCATGCCGGGCCGGACCGCGCGCATGGCCGAACCAAACGCCGCCTTGGTGATCTCGCAGGCCTTTTCCAGGGCCTTGATCTCCTGCGGGTCCTTACAAAGACGCATGTCCCATAGGATCCGGCGGGGGTCAATCAATTCCCAGGGGCCGAACACCCCCTTGCGGGCCTCTGCTTTCAGCGCCTCGATGGCCCTGGTCACGGTCCCGTCGAAATCCGTGTCTTTCCCGAATCGCACGTACAGACGATCCCTGTTCGTCAGGATGCCCGGCAGGCGTTCGGCAAACTCGGTTCGTGCGTAGGCCTCGTTCGCACCGTATTTTTCAACCGCCCCATCCATTCCAGCCTTGCGGCCGGTCCAGACCTCCATTTCAGGGTCATTGGGCTGCACGAAAAGAGTGAACGTCCTCTTGCGTCCGGACCTGGACAAAACGGCAATCGCCCCGGGCTCTTCGAATCCCGTCAGGTAGAAAAAATCGCTGTCCTGCCTGTAGGGATGCTCCACGTCCCCGTTTCTGGACGCCGTCGGGGCCGACTGGAATATCGCCACCCCGTCCTTCATGCGATCCATGAACCTGCGACGCCTTCCGGAATACAGTCTGCTCGCCATGTCCGTCTCCGAATATGAAGTCAAAACGTGAATATCAGAACAGGCCGAAAGGTACAACCAGACGTGGACGAAGGGGACGATCCGAGCTAAACTGCTGGCCATCTGGATGGATTGGATTCCATGACGCATCGATACTTCCGCCTCATCCTGGTATTCACCGTCGGCTTCTTTTCGTCCGCGTTGCAGGTCGTCCCACCGGCCTACGGCGAACATGCCCCGATAACGGCGCGCCGGATAATGGCCCCAGGCGTCAGATGGGTGCACCCGACCAACAGGGTGGCCGTACTATGCGAGGCTTGCGGGAACAAGGCTGGAAAGACCCCTGCCTGGCTCATCGACCTGGGTTCCGGCCTGAATGCGCTGGGGCTGGAACCGGTATTGTTGAAACACTACAAGGCCGGGGATCCTGTTACAAAGGACGGTTTCGCGGTGATCCTGGACGGTTGGTCCGGCGGTCGATGCATGGACGCCTCCGGCCCGGATTCACCCCTGCGCATAGGGTTCGACGCGCCCCTGGGCACCAGACAGATTCGAAGCCTGCTGAAACGCGTGGAAAACGAACTGACGCCCGATCCCAAGGAGAGGTCGAGGGTACGCTACCTCTTCGTGGTTTCCGAAAACTCCGACACTTCCCGTGTCCTGGGAATACAGGTTTCGTGGACCGCCTGGTACGCCAAACTGGACGCCGATTTCATCCGGGTGTCCGACCTTGATTCGATTCCCACGACCTGGTTGAGACGATATGCCGTCGTGGCCCTGGCGACCGATTCGCTGGCACGCACGCGAACGGATCGGCTCAAAAGGCGCCTTGCAGACTATCTTGAACACGGTGGAGGCCTGGCCGTGCTGGCCGGCCTCCCGGACGACATGCTGCAAGAGCTTGCCGGGATTCGCGCGCGAAAGGGGGCTCACAGGTTGAAGGGCATTGCGTGCGACGGTTCATGGCTCCCCGGGGCCGATGGGCTCGTGTTCACCATGGCTCACGACTGGGACGTCGAGCTTGCCGATCTGTCGCTGCCCTCCAATGCCCGGGTACTGTGCAATGGAATCCTGGAGGACGGCGGCAAGGTCCCTGCGGCATTCATCGCGAAAAGGGGTCCAGGCCGGGTGGTCTTCTGGCAGGGGGGCCAACTGGCCGACAAGTCGTCTCGCGGTCTGATTCTCCTGTCGCTGATGGAGGCTTCACGGCCGACAGCGGCGGCCGTATTGAACGCGCTGGTATTTTGGGTTGACGACTGCCCCATGCCCATGTGGAACGCAAAGATCCCCCCGCTTGACACGCTCTACGACATGACCGACACCCAATTCTATGAAAAGATCTGGTGGCCCAAGATGCTCTCGTTCTTTCGCGGGCGCGGCCTCATGCCCACCTTCGGCTTCGTTCTCATCTACGACGACCATGTCAAACCGCCGTTCGTTTCGATGTTCCATGGCGATGACGACCCGGCGACCAAGTTGGGCAGAAAGGTGCGCGCGGACGGCTACGAGGTGGCCCTTCACGGCTACAACCATCAGTCCCTCACGGTGGCCAGGGGGATCCAATCCCGTGGATGGCCGGGACGCGAGGAAATGGAACTCGCCTTGAGGACGGCCCGACAGGGCATGATCGACGTGCTGGGACCCGATGCCGCGCCAACGGCGTACGTGGCTCCCAACAATATGCTGCAAAAAATGGGCAAGGAGGCCGTTCACGAGGTGTTTCCCGAGATTTCGTCCATGGCGGCGCAATACCTGGACGAGGGTCATATCCTTGGCCAGGAGTTCGGACCGGATCCGGACCTGCCTGGTATCACGGACATTCCGCGGATTTCGTCGGAACACTTCCTGGATGGTTCCAATGCCTACGAGGTGCTTGACGCCCTCGTGGTGCCCGGTGTGTTCTCGCACTTCGTGCATCCGGACGACATCAGGGACCCGGAGCGGTCTCGCGGAAAAAACTTCGACCAGATGATGAAAGCCATCGAATCCATGATGGACAGGGTCCTGGGCGCATACCCGTTCCTGACAAAGATGTCGGCCACGGCATTCGCGGCCAGGGTCAGGGAACACAACCGAACCGGCCTCGAGGTCGTCCGCGGACCGCATTCCATTTCCCTGCGAGCCCCCGGCGCATCACTGGAAGGTCTGACCGTGTTC
>JAADHL010000291.1:3792-8911 GCA_013151875.1 Deltaproteobacteria bacterium | reverse complement strand
GCCTGAAAGAGGTCGTCCACTGCGGTGTAGAGACCGGGAAGATGCAGCTTGACCTTTTCCAGAATTGTGTCTGCCCGCATGATGAATATGCCGCTGTTCCACAGGTAGCGGCCCGCCTTCAGGTAGGAAATGGCGGTTTCGTGGTCGGGTTTTTCGACGAATGCCTGAATGCCGCGGGCGCGGTGGCTGGTTTCAATGTCGGCCGGCTCCTCCCTGAATTCGCCGAAACGGATGTAGCCGTATCCTGTTTCGGGATGGGTCGGCGTGATTCCCAGAGTGACTATCTCGCCGGTTCCCGCATGCGTGACGGCTGATTCGAGTACTTCCAGGAACATGTTGGGGTCAGCGATGTAGTGGTCCGAAGGCAGAACCGCGAGGATTGCATCGGGGTCCCGTTCGAGGCAGCGGCGGGCAGCCACCGCGATGCATGGGGCGGTGTTGCGCGCCAGCGGCTCCACGATGAAGTTCGTCTCTGGGATGTCGGGAAACAGCGCCATCAGGCGGGTGGACAGGGTCCTTGAGGTCGCGACCAGCACCCGATCGTTCGGTACGATGGGTCGGATGCGGTCGTAGGTGTCCTCGACGAGGGTCCTGTCTGAAAACAGCTTCAGGAGCTGCTTCGGGTGGTCCTCGCGCGATAAGGGCCAGAAACGGGTACCCTTGCCGCCGGCCAGCAGCAGAGCATGAACGTGGTCCCAGTGCTCCATCATCCACCTCCAGGCAGCCGATAGACTGTCACAACCTGAAGCGTTCTGCAAATCCTCCCGGTCCCTGCAACAGGCGCCGTCAAGATGTCTTCAGGTCGTACGTCAAACGACGAATACGATCCGCGATCCGCGGATTCCAACAACCCACTGACTCCTGATACACTGTTTTGCCCCTTTCGGGAATCGCTATGGTCCAATCCGTACTGTTTTCACCCGTTGCGCCCAAACTGGCCTGCTCATCCCTCGGTTTTCACGCGGCCTATCAGGGACTCGGCTCCAGCGAGTGGGCCGCCATGCCTGAAAAGGGGGGGCAGCCGCGTTCATCCGTCACCGACAGGGTCCTGTCCGAGTTCGATTGCGTCTATGTAAGCGTGTCATGGGAACTGGAACTGCCGGTGCTGGTCCATGCGTTGCGGCGGTGCGGCATCGAGCCCCGGCGGGCCCTTCGACCGCCCAGTGACTCCCTGATAATAGCCGGCGGTCCCCAGACCCAGTCGAATCCTGATGCCCTGGCCGCCATCTGTGATGCCGTGTTCGTGGGGGACGCGGACCACGATTTCGAGACGATTTCGGAGTGTCTCGATTCTTCATTGGACCGCGGGGAGGCCTTGGCTGGATTATCCCAGATCGACGGCATGTGGGTCCCATCCGTTCATGGGGACGGCATGCCCGAAACGCGCCTCGATTGCGGACCTTCCGGCCAGGACCGTCCTGGTCGATGAACCGAACCAGTTCGGGAATGCCTTTCTGGTCGAGGCGGGAAGGGGGTGTCCAAGGGCGTGCACGTTCTGCGTGGCCAGATCCGGCAGCAGAAAGACCCTTTTCGTCCCGGTGTCGCGAATCCTTGAAGCCGTCCCAATGGACTGCGTGCGTGTCGGTCTGGTCGGGGCGGCCGTATCCGACCATCCACGCCTGCCGGAGGTGATTGAGGCGTTTGTATCCCGCAACTCGTCGGTCACCCTGAGTTCCATCAGGGCGGATCGCGCGAGCCTTGAATTGCTGGACCTGTTGAGCAGGGGAGGGCTCCGGACCCTGACAGTGGCCGCGGACGGCGCCTCCGACGGGCTCAGGACCCAAATCCGGAAGGGCATTACGACGGAGGACCTCGAAACCTGCGCCGAGACGGCGAGACAGGTGGGTATCCGCAAAATACGTCTTTACGTCATGGTGGGGCTGCCGGGCGAAACAGACGGCGACCTGGATGAGTTGGCGTCCCTGGTGCGCCGCATGGCAAAAAGGACCTCCCTGACCATATCGATTTCACCGTTCGTGCCGAAGAGGTTCACGCCCCTGGCCGATGCCGCTTTTGCCGGTGTCGCGGAACTAAAGCGAAGGGTGTCGCTGCTGAAAAGGGGCATCCAGGGCGCGGCGCGTTTCAGGGCGATATCACCCCGCACGGCGCTGGCCGAGTGGCGTCTGTCCCACGCCCGTGCCGACAGCGTCTTTGAGGTCATGCGCGAACTGGGGCTCGACCGTGAACAACCCGAAACAGTCTGACGAGATTCACTGCAGATCGGTTGGTTCCAGATCCCCGTCGTCCAGACCGAAATGGTAACTTGCCTCGTGCATGATCGTGGTCCTGATTTCGTCTATCAGGTCGTTTTTGGTCTTGCAGATCCGCTCGATGTTCTTCTGATACAGACAGATGCGGGGGGGCGGCTGCGCGGCCCGGTCCGACTCGAGCGCCCGGGTCAGCGGGATACCTTCGAACACGCCCATGATCAGTGGTGAATGGTCGACCCTGGATTGTTTCCCAGGTTCGGGGAGGGTGAAATCGGGGAGGTCGATTTCAGGGAGGGCGCGGACATAGATTTCGACCCCCTCCATTCTGTTTTTGAAACGCTGCGGCAGTAGCTTCACGGCCGCCCGGATCGCGCGATCGAACGACCTCTTGGTTACCCGGATGGGGACATGATAGATGTCTGGGGCCAGGCCGGCGGCTGTCCTGTAGCCTTCCATGGCTTCACGGTCGCGTGAGGCCAGCTCCATGAGGACCGCGCGAAGGTAGTGGGACCTGGCTGAGCGGGGGTCGATTTCGAGGGCATGGTCCACATCGGCTGACGCCTCTTCCAGCCTGCCCAGTTCAATCAGGCAATTCGCCCGTGACGAATATGCGTCGGACCAGGTCGGGTCTTGTTCCACCACCCGATCGTACTCGTCGAGCGCGGCCTCCGGGTTGCCGTATTCGAACTCCGCGTCGCCCAACATCAGGGCCACGTCAGGCGAATCCGGGTAGGTGACGGCAAGCTGATCGAGCAGCATGAAAGCCTGTTCGAGCTCGCCTTCGCCCAGCATCGCGTCGGCCGCGTCCAGCATAGCCTGGAGATCATCAACGTATTCCGCCATCATGCCTTCACGGGCCGTCCGCCTGGTTTCAGGCCTTGGACGCCCAACATCGAACCAACAGTTCTGGAAATCGTCTTCAGGTCGTCTTCACGGCCATAAATACGCAGGACGCGTCGCCCGCCGGCCTGGCGCATGAAGAGGTCGCTGTACTCGTCCACGGGCACCAGGGACGGCCTGGTCCCGTGGTGCGACACCCTGACCATCAGAGTAGGCGAGCCGGCGTGTCTGTCATCCTTGCCAAAGCGGAAATATTTCGAAAACTCCACCTCGGAATCCACCCACTCGCACGGACCTGAAAGCCTGTCCTCCAGACGATCTCGCATCCTGTCCAGGTCGGACGCCTCATCGTCCCAAGCCTCGACGGCCAGGGCCAGTGGGCTTGAACGCGAGATGCGGCTCGCCCAGGGATCAGTGGATCCGCGGATTTTTCTAAAGAGCCATTCGTCGTTGCAATCGCTAAAACGCCGGGCATCGGCCGGGGCCCTGATTCGTCTGCCGGCGCCCTCCAGAAACCGCTCCAGCATGCGTTGATAGGCCATGGTTTTGTGGTGGAAATAGACCATCAGGAACATATGGAAGCGGGACAGCAGGAAGTCCTCGAAGGTGAATATTGCGTTGGAATCGAGGGTCAGGCCGACCTCCCCGTCCGACCTGTGGGCGCCCATGTGCGACAGCAGCCAGTCCTTGTCGAACCTGCCGTAGGCCACGCCCGTAAAGTACGAGTCGCGCGTCAGGTAGTCCATCCGGTCCACGTCCAGTTCACTGGCGATGAGCTGTTTCAGCAGGGGCAGAAGGGTCACGCCGCCGACCTGGAACGGGTCGTCCGGAGGCGTCCTTCCAGAAATAAGCGCCGCAACGTGGTCGGGCCGGACGCCCTCGTTCGCGAACTCCAGGCGGATGAGGTCCGCGAGGTCGCTGTTCGCCACAAGGGCCACGCTCATTTCCTCGTGGGTAGCGGTCCTGCGGGGGGGATCGCCCTGAACCGTTCTGATTTCACCGATCCTGGGAAGGATTCTTTCACCGCCGTGCGAAAGAGGAGGATGCCCTAGGTCGTGAAGCAGGCCCGCGAGCCTCAGCGTCGCCCTGAATCGCCTCATGTCGGCTCGCGCCACGAAGCCCAGGTCGCCCGCCACGGCATCGAATGCGGCCCCGGCCAGTTGCATGGTTCCAAGCGAATGAAGAAAGCGGGTGTGTGTGGCCCCCGGGAACGCCCTTTCCCCGAATCCTAGCTGGCTTATCCCGCGTAATCGCTGGACGAGGGGGTGGTCGATGACCTTCCTCTCGGCAGGGGTGATTGTGATGGGACCATGTACTGGATCTCTTATCTCCATTGAGGCTGATCTAACCAATTACGGCCCAATCTGCAAATCACGTTGACAACCAAAGCCCGATTACTAGAATGCGACCACCGACTCTGCCAGGGTGGAGGAGACATGGACAACGTGTTCCTGGGAAAACTGGACGAGGTGTTCAACTGGTGCCGCAAGAACTCGTTGTGGTACCTGCTGTTCGCGACCGCGTGCTGTGGTATCGAGTTGATGCAGGCCGGTGGTCCCAGGACCGACCTTGACCGGTTCGGCGCGGTGTTCAGAGCAACGCCCAGACAGTCCGACCTGTTGCTGGTGGCGGGCACCATAACCTACAAGATGGCCAGCAGGGTTCAACGCCTCTACGAGCAGATGGCCGAGCCCAAGTACGTAATAGCCATGGGTTCGTGCGCCAATTGCGGCGGTCTTTTCGACCCGTCCTACTCGGTCCTCAAGGGCGTCGACAAGATCGTTCCGGTTGATGTCTACATTCCAGGCTGTCCGCCACGCCCCGAGGCCCTGGCCGAGGGTATCATGAAGCTTCAAGAGAAGATCATGAAAGAACGCAACCTTTCCAAGGCCAAGGCCTGATCGTCGGGTTTCCTTGCCTGCGGCCTCATTTCGCTTGCTTGTCTGGGCATCTTGACCGCTGCGGTTCTCGCGGTAGCGATGCTACCGCTGCGATCCTCACGGCCAATCCGCTCCAGACCGCGGCGCGATATTTCGGCCTCGGCTGCGTCAACCCTCCGATCAGGCCCC
>JAADHL010000291.1:789-3695 GCA_013151875.1 Deltaproteobacteria bacterium | reverse complement strand
CGGCCTCGGCTGCGTCAACCCTCCGATCAGGCCCCGTTCAGGCCGCCTCGGG
Organism: Deltaproteobacteria bacterium; assembly: GCA_013151875.1. Taxonomy (GTDB): domain Bacteria; phylum Myxococcota_A; class UBA9042; order DTJE01; family DTJE01; genus JADDHL01. The sequence goes on along the minus strand of JAADHL010000291.1, from coordinate 3,643 downwards.
CTTGCTTCACCCGTCTTACAACCTGCGATCAGGCTGCCTCGGGCTTCAGCTTGTGGATTGCATCTAGGATTTCAGGTCTTCAAACAGGAATCTTGCGTCGTGGGGGCCGGGACCGGCCTCAGGGTGGAACTGTACGGCCCGCAGATTCATATCAGGGGCGTCAAAGCCCTCCAGCGTGCCGTCATTCAGGCTGGTGAACGTGGTTTTGCAGCCCTTGGGAAGGCTTTCAGGATCAACCGAGAAGCCGTGATTCTGGGCGGTGACCAGTACCCGGCCGCCCTCCAGATATTTCACCGGATGATTGCCGCCATGGTGTCCGAATTTCAGCTTGTAGGTCCTGGCGCCCAGGGCCAGAGCCAGGATCTGATGGCCCAGGCAGATCCCGAACAACGGCGTCTTTCCCAGCAGATTCTTGGCCGTATCGATGGCATAACTAACTGGTTCCGGGTCGCCCGGGCCGTTGGACAGGACTACCAGGTCCGGGGCCCTGGACAGGATTTCGCCCGCCGGGGTGGTCGCGGGCACCACATCAATATCGAATCCGGACGACCACAGGCAGTCCAGGATGGAAGTCTTTACGCCGAAATCCAGGACAACGGCCTTGCCGCACACCTTTTCAGGAGGCGGGATCCAATCCGACGCGTCCCTTGCGCCGTACCGGTACGGCCGTTTGCACGTCACCTCTTTGACCAGGTCCCTGCCGGACATGGTATCCAGACCTAATGTCTGTTCTTTCAGCAGGTCTATGTCGGCCATTTCCGAAGGGGATACCAGCATTCCTGGAAGCGCGCCGTTCGCGCGGATCCTGCGCGTCAGCGCCCTCTGATCAATGCCTGATATGCCGACAATCCCATGGTCCCTCATCCACGAATCGAGGTCCCTTTCCGAACGCCAGTTGCTGGGACCGACAGAGGGTCTGACCACAACCAGTCCGGACAGGTGAGGCCCAGGCGCCTCGTCGTCCAGGGCGTTGACGCCGACGTTTCCGATGTGCGGGCAGGTCATCACGACGATCTGTCCGCAATAGGAAGGGTCGGAGAACACCTCCTGATAACCGGTCATGCTGGTGTTGAACACGACTTCGCCGGAGGCCGCGCCCTTCTTGCCCAAGCCGTTTCCGTGAAACACGGAACCATCCGCCAGGACCAGCACGGCCCCCACTTTTCCGGTGTCCGGTGTACGTTCCGTCTCATTGGTCATTTTGCGTCACTTTCTCCGGGATGATCAGGAAAGTCGGTTGAAGGCCACCATGCCCCGCCTGATGGTCATGACAGGGCGGCCCACCAAGGCCCTGGTCGTCACCGGGTTCTTGCCCCGCGATTCCAGAGCCGATGCCGAGGGCGTCCACGAGACGTCCCGGTCCAGAAGCACCAAGTCCGCGGGCTCGCCCGCTGCAAGCGTACCGCCATCAAGCCCGAGGACCTTTCTGGGGCCGACCGCCAGGGCCCGGAGTATCGTGGGCAGATCGAGCTCGCCCGACAGAACGAGACGGTTCAGCATGGCGAAGGTCAGTTCGATGCCGGACGCGCCGGGCGCCGCTATGTCGAATTCGACGACCTTTTCCTCGACGGCGCGGGGGCAATGATCGGATGCCACGGCGTCGATTGTGCCGTCAATGAGGCCTGCGACAAGGGCCCGACGGTCCGACTCGGCCCTTAGAGGAGGCCTGACCTTGGCCGCGGAGTCGAAGGTCGCAGTGGCATCCTCGTTCAGAACGAGGTGGTGCGCGGTCACGGACGCGGTGACGGGAACCCCGCGGGCCTTGGCGTCCCGGACCAGGCGGACGCCGGCCTCGCTGGACAGCCTCAGAAGGTGCACGTGGGTCCCGGTAAGGGCGCTCAGTGCGATATGGCGGGCCACCGCCACCTCCTCCGCCGCGGAAGGCGTAGCGCCAAGACCGGTAACGGTCGAAACCATGCCCTCGTGAACTGGGCCTTCGGCCAGGCTCGGGTCTTCGTTGATCAGAAACACCGAAAGTCCGAAGTTGCCGGCGTATTCCATGGCATGCCTGAGCAGACCCGTGTCGGCCAGATAACCCTCGCCGGTGGATACGGCCCTCACCCCGAGTTCCGCCAGGTCGTGCAGGTCGCTTATGGTCCGGCCCAGATTGCCCCTGGTCAGCGCCCCAGTGGGCAGCAGGTCCGTAAGGCCGGCCTCCCGTCCCTTTTCCTGGATGAAGCGGGCGGTGTCGGCGCCATCGCAGACCGGATCGGTGTCGGGTGTCAGGCACACGGCGGTGTAGCCACCGGAAGCGGCGGCGGCGGACCCGGATAATATGTCCTCGCGGTACTCGAAACCTGGTTCGCAGAAGTCGGCGAGGAGGTCCACGAAAGACGGCGCCAGAAGGTGTCCGCGACCATCGATGACCCTTCCCGCGGCGCCACCGGTCGATTGTTCCAGACCGGGTCCGGCGTGTCCGATTTCACGGATTACGCCGTCCTCCCACTCCAGATAGCCCCAGAACCTCTCGCCTCGGGAGGGGTCGATGACCTCACAATTGGTCAGACGGGTACGCATGGAGTCAACCCTCCGCACCTGGCGCCAGGTCGGCAACTTCGCCTTGAAGGAGGTGCGCCCCGGTCAGATAGAGGACCGCCATGCGCACGGCTACGCCGTTTTCCACCTGCTCCAATATCACCGACCTTCCGCTGTCCGCCACGTCCGGCGTGATCTCGACCCCTCGATTCATAGGGCCGGGGTGCATCACGATAGCATCGTCGTCGGCGAGTGCCAGTTTCTTTGCGTCAAGACCGAACACCTTCGAATACTCACGTTCGGAAGGAAAAAGCGCGTTCGACATGCGCTCTTTCTGAATGCGCAGCATCATCACCACGTCGGCGCCCTCGATGGCCGG
>JAADHL010000291.1:0-742 GCA_013151875.1 Deltaproteobacteria bacterium | reverse complement strand
TGGGACCGGCGACCCTGACCCTGGCCCCCATGGTCGTCAGACCGTGGATGTTGGACCGGGCCACTCTGCTGTGGATGATGTCGCCTACTATCGCCACCTTGAGCCCATCCAGTTCACCCTTGTGCTCCCGCATGGTGAACATGTCGAGGAGACCCTGCGTGGGGTGTTCATGAGCGCCGTCACCGGCATTGACGATCGCGGCGTCGACGTTGCGGGCCAGCATGTGAGGCGCGCCGGGGGCGCTGTGGCGGATGACGATGATGTCTGGGCGCATGGCCATCAGGTTCTGGGCCGTGTCCAACAGAGTCTCGCCCTTTTTCAGTGACGACTGGGACGCGGTGAACGACAGGGTGTCGGCGGACAGGCGTTTTGCCGCGACTTCGAACGACATCCTGGTGCGGGTGGACGGCTCCACGAAAAAGAGGACGACCGTGAGACCGCGCAGTGTAGGGACCTTCTTGATGCGTCGTTTAGATACCGCCTTGAATTCCCGGGCCAGGTCGAGAACAGTGGTGAGTTGTTCGCGCGATGTGCCTTCCAGACCCAGCAGATGGCGGGTTGTGGTCGGCATCAGCCCTCCCGCTCGTAGACGGCCACCCTGTCCGCCTGTGCGTCCATCTCGGTAAGTTCCATCTGCACGGTTTCAGTTGCCGTGGTCTTGACCGTCAATCCCGTCCAGTCGGCCTGAATCGGATACTCACGCAATCCTCGATCGACCAGAACGGCGAGTTTGATTGCCCTT
>JAADHL010000025.1 GCA_013151875.1 Deltaproteobacteria bacterium | reverse complement strand
GCGCGGGACGCCGGGCGGAACTCCCATTCTCCCTATTCGGGATTCAAGGTGGGCGCTGCGGTGCTGGGCGGGTCCGGGCGGGTCTATTCCGGCTGCAACGTGGAGAACGCGTCCTATCCAGTGTCGCTTTGCGCGGAACGGGGGGCGTTGGCCGCCGCCGTGGCCGATGGTGAAAAGACCGTGGATGCGGTGCTGATCGTATCCGACTCCGACGAACCGTGTCCGCCTTGCGGGATGTGCCGGCAGGCCCTGGCCGAGTTCGGAAAGGACATGGAAGTCATCCTCGTGGGCTCGGGAGGTAAAGAATCCCGGTTCGCGCTCTCCGACCTCTTGCCCGAGTCCTTCGATGCCGGCTTCCTGAGCGAAAAGGAGGGGCGGTCTTGAGGGCGGGCGGCTCTCGGTCCAAGGCCATGGCGACCCTGTTTCGGGGCGGCTCCGTCCTGAACCCGGGGCTTGAAGACCGTGTCGTTGAAGCGGATGTCCTGGTCGAGGACTCGCGCGTGGCTGGGGTTCGATCCGGCCTGCATGCCGGCGATGATTTCGACGTGGTGGATTGCGAGGGCCTGCTGCTGCTGCCCGGTTTCGTGCAGACCCATGTCCATGTGTGCCAGACCCTGTGGCGCAACCTGTCCGACGACCTGCCTCTCATGGAATGGCTGCGCGGGTGGACGTGGCCGATGGAGGCCGCGCATGACGCGGACTCGATGCGGGCTTCCGCTCGGCTCGGGTTCGCCGAACTGCTGCTTTCGGGCACCACCACCGTGAACGACATGGGCAGCGTGAGGCACACGGACGTGATAGTCGAGGAAGCCCGTACCATGGGCATCCGCGGCCAGTTCGCCAGGGTCCTCATGGATGACCACGACGGGCCGAAGGCCCTGCTCGACGACCCGGACGCTGCGGTCAAGGAATCATTGGCCCTTGCCGATCATTTTCACGACCCTTCGGCTGGGACCAGAATCGCGCTGGCGCCCAGGTTCGCTGTATCGTCGTCGCTGAGGCTGCTGGAACTGGTCGCTGCCGCTGCCGAGGATCGCAATCTCATGGTTCACACGCATTGCGCCGAAACCAAAGAGGAGGTCCGTCTGACCGAAGGCCGGTTCGGAATGAGGCCCATAGCGCTGTTTCAGGCCCTCGGGCTGATGAACGAAAACCTGTTGATGGCCCACTGCGTGCACACAAGTCCGACCGAGCACGAATCGATAGCGGTGGGCGGCGCCTCCGTCCTCCATTGCCCTACCACGAACCTGAAGCTCGGGTCAGGGACAGCGCCCATAATGGACATGATGAAGGCGGGTGTGCGGGTCAGCCTTGGCGCGGACGGCGCCGCGTGCAACAACAACCTGTCCATGTTCCGCGAGGCCAGGACAGCCTCGTTGCTTCAGAAGGGTCTGCACGGACCCGACTGTCTGCCCGCCTGGGATGTCCTGCGCATGGCGACCATGGATGGGGCGACAGCCCTCGGCATGGGTGATGAAATCGGGACAATCGAGGCGGGAAAATTCGCGGACATAGTGGTGCTGGACCCCCATCGTTGCTGCAGCGTGCCGTTCGACGACCCTGCGGGCGCCATCGTGTATTCCATGGGGCCTTCCAATGTGCTTCACGTGATGGTCGGGGGCAGAATGGTCGTCAGGGATGGGCTCCTGATCACCGCCGACGTGGAAGAGGTCATGACCGAGGCCCAGGAAGCCTCTTTGAGGCTCAGGAAGAGGGCAGGGCTGTAGATTGGATTAAAGCCGCGTATATCTGCGCAGGCGCTCCAGGGTCAGTGATCCGACCCCTTTGACCTTTGCCAGGTCCTGCCAGGAATCGACCGATCCGGCCGTGGCCAGGTATTTGAGGATTCTTCTGGAAAGCGCCTTTCCAATGCCCGGGATCGACTCGATATCCTTGCTGCTGGCTGTCCTGAGGGGGATCTTCACACCCAGCGCGACCAATTTGGCCCCATCCATGACCCCTGTGGTCACTTCGCCTTTGAGGCTCACGGTCACGACTTCGCCTGATTCCATCGGACGATAGGTGTCGCTACCCTCTGGTGGGGCGATTCCAGCCGCCCTGAACACGTCCCATAGCTTGGCGTCCGGGCCGAGTCGGTAGACGGCGGGCTTGTCGTTTCTGTAACGCAGTTCAACGAATACCGGGTCTCTGACGGGAGTCAGAGCCGTCCTGGCCCCTCCCCTGGTCGGCGATCCGCCGCCCAGCATCGTGAGTCCCACCACAATTATCGTGGCGGCCAGGATCGACCAGATGAGCTGTGAGTATTCCTCCGAATCGGTTTGCATGACCATCCTCCGCCGGGTCTTTCCCCTACAGGGATATATCGGTTCAAATGGTCGGATTGTTTAGCCGGATCAGGTGAATTCGATGGTGAAGGGCGCTTTTTCTCAGGAGGCCGCGGGGGTCTCGTTGGCGGGAGTTTCCTCCAAGGAATCCGTGGAGGAAGGCGTCGCCTCCGGTTCGATGGCCAGCGTCTCGTCCGCTGCAATCCTGACATCCACCCGCTTGTTCAGTTCGGGGAATCCGGTTCCGGCCGGTATCAGTCGGCCCATGATTACGTTTTCCTTGAGGCCGCGCAGGTAATCGGTTTTGCCGCTGATTGACGCCTCGGTCAGGACCCTCGTTGTCTCCTGGAAAGAGGCCGCCGAGATGAAAGATTCCACGTTGAGGGACGCCTTGGTAATCCCCAGGAGGATGGGCTCGCCGCTGGCCGGCATGCCGTCTCGCGCGATGACCTTGTCGTTCTCCTCTTCGAAGATCCAGCGGTCCACCAGTTCGTCGGCCAGGAAACGTGTGTCTCCGGACTCGGTGATCTTTACCCAGCGCAACATCTGACGAACCACCGTCTCGATATGCTTGTCATGGATCCGCACGCCCTGAAGGCGGTAGACTTCCTGCACTTCATCGACCAGATAGTGCGCAAGCGCTTGGATTGAAAGGACCCTCAGGATGTCATGCGGGTTGGAAGACCCATCCATCAGGGGATCGCCGGCGCGGACGTAATCGCCCTCACGCAGGCTGACGTACTTGCCCTTGGGGATCAGGTATTCCTTCTTTTCGCCGAATTCAGGCGTGATGACGATCTTGCGCTTGCCCTTGGTGGCCTTTCCGAACGATACGAAGCCATCGATGTCTGAAATCACGGCGTGCTCTTTGGGCTTGCGAGCCTCGAACAGCTCGGCGACCCTGGGCAGACCGCCCGTGATGTCCTTCATCTTGGTGGTTTCCTTGGGCACCCTGGCGATCACGTCACCGGCCGTGACCTCGTCGCCCTCGGACACGGAGATGTTCGCGCCCACGGGCAGCAGATAGCGCGCTTCGATGCGCTTGTCCTTGCCCTTTTCATCCTTGATGGTGATGGCCTTCGTCTTTCCCTTGCCGTCCTTGATGGATATCCTGGGACGCGCTTCTACGTCTCTGGATTCGATCAGGACCTTGCGTGAAAGCCCGGTGACCTCGTCGGTCAATTCCTTCACGGTGACATCTTCAATGATGTCGCCATACTTCACCTTACCGTCGACCTCGGTGAGGATGGGATTGGACCAGGGGTCCCATTTTGCCAGGGCCTGTCCCGCCTTCACTTGTTCGCCGTTTTTGACCAGAAGGACCGCGCCGTACGTGACCGGGTACTTTTCACGCTCGCGGCCCTGCTCGTCGGTCAGGGCGATCTCGGCGTTGCGGTTCATGACGACCAGATTGCCGTCCTTGCGCGTCACCGATTTGATATCCAGATATTTGACGATGCCTTCCTTGCGGGATTCCAGG
>JAADHL010000070.1:1592-5361 GCA_013151875.1 Deltaproteobacteria bacterium | reverse complement strand
TCTGAACTGTTGATAGCCGTGGCTGAAAAGAGCGGCGACTGGGCGAGCGTAATCAAGTACAAGCAGGCCCTGCTGCTGTCCCGGTCGGACCCGTTCGAGAAATTCGCCGTGCTGCTGGAAATCGGCGACATCTACAAGGACAAACTCCAGAACACCTACGGCGCGGTATCCGCGTACAAGGAGGCCCTGGAAGTCGACCCCGACGCCAAGGTGGCCCTGCTGAGGCTGTTCGAGCTGTATCTCGAGACCGATGCCGTGGAGGACGCCCTGTACACCCTGGATCGCCTCGCCAACGCCGAGGACAATCCATCCAAGAGGGCGGTGCACTACATCCGCGTCGCTGCGCTGTACCAGGAAAAGCTGGGCGATGACGCCAAGGCCATCGGGTATCTGAACCAGGCCCTGGATTCGGATCCGGAACGACTGGAGGCGTTCAGGGCCATCGATGAGATATTGACGAACAACAAGGACTGGGAAGCCCAGGCCGAAAACTACCGGCTAATGGTGGAACGCATCAATGACGGCTCCAATCCTGAACTCGAATTCCGGCTGTACATGAACCTGGGAGAGATATATCGTTCCCGCCTCAAGGAAATCGACTACGCCATCTCGGCCTATTCGAGGGCCACGCAGGTAAAGCCCGACGAGATCAAGTCACACGAGATCCTGGCCCAGCTCTATGAGTTCACTGGTGACCAGTTCGACAAGGCGGTCGAAGAGCACCGCGCCATTGTGAACACGAATCCCCTGGACTTGGAAACGGCCCCATCGCTCAAGGCCATGCGCCGCCTGTTCCTGGAAATGAAGGAATTCGACAAGGCCTTCATGACCGCATCGGCGCTGGTCGCCACGGGTGCGGCCGACGAAACCGAGTCCGAGTTCTTTCAGGGCAATCTGGAACCGGGCCTTCCGTGGTTCAAAGGGGCCGTCGATCAGCTCAGGTGGGAGTCGCACCTGCTTGCGGGGCAGGAGAATTCGCTTTTGGGTCATGTCCTGCAGGTCCTGTACCAGGGTCTGGGTAATGAACTGGGCGTCCGGGAGCTCAAGGAACTGGGCCTGAAAAAGAAGAGCGAACTCGACCTGGATCAAAAACTGCTTTTCGCCAACGTGTACAAGGCCGCAGCCAAGGCGCTTGGCCCCCTGCCCCATAAGGTATATCGCGACGACAGGGCGATCGGCATGAAACTGGAGATGTTGTCGCCGCCCGGTCTTATCGTGGGCGCCGACATGCTGACCGGCCTTGGGGAACGGGAGGCTGCATTCCTGATTGGACGACAACTGTCCTACCTCCATCCGATGCACTTTTTGGCCTCGGTCAAGAACAAGACCGAATTGAAGGTCTTCCTGGCGGCCGTCATGAAGTTCTGTGACCCGAATACCCAGGTTTCCACGGGTGCGGACGTGGTGACGGAACTGGTTCGCGTCATCGAAAAGAAGATGCCGCAACAAATGAAAAATCAGATGGCCAAACTGGTGGGCGATCTGATCGCCAGGAACAGGGTCCTGGACGTGGACGCGATTCTGGATGAGTTCTTCAAATCCATGGAACGGACGGCCCTGCGCGCCGGCACCCTGGTCTGTGGAAGCATAGACACGGCCATGGACATCCTGCGCGGCGAGGACGCCGGCTTCTCTCACATGACTCAGAAGGAACGCCAGGAAGAGGTGGTCCGATTCGGCATCTCGGAAGACCACTTCATTCTGCGCCGGGTACTTGGAGTGGCCCTGGAGACGGGCGACTGACCTCGCCCCCTGTAATCAGAATTCGTTCACGGATTTGATGATCGGCGCGATAGATATGGTTTGATCCGCCCGTCCGTGGCTCAACGGTGAATAGGCACAGGAACGAGGATGACCTCGTTTTCCTTGGTGCTGACCACGAAACGAACCATGGGGCACTTGTGCTTCTTTTTCAGGCCCTGCTCCAGATGCACGAGCCTTTCCATGAACTTGGGGTAGTTTATCCCATCAATCGGCAGACCAAGGTCCTTCCTTGATGCCAGGAACTCCTGATAAACCCTCTTGTAGTAGACATCCGCAGGCTCTTCTCCCAGGGCCTTGACATCGACGCCCCCAATCACGGCGGCCAGACCCTCGCCCTGATCCGAAGACGGCCCCTCGTCCCGCCGCACCGCATCGGTCACCTGCAGATCGTTCATCCAGGCTGTCTCGGCCTCTTCCTCGACTTCCTCGGGCAGAGGCCTGCCCTGGAGCACCAGGCTCATGAGGTTCAGCGATTGTCCGAGACCCCTGCAGATCTCCTCCTTGAACTCGAACGGGAACTGGTAGTCCAGGTTTCCGTTTATGACCTCGTGGGTCCCCTGTTCCAGGGCCTCGAATTTCCCATAAAAGGACCTGAGCAACACCAGCAGGACCCCAACCCCCAACAGCAGCAGCAATACCGCGAGCGCTATCAGGTTGGTCCGCGCCGATGCGAATCCGTCCAGCATCTCCTTCATGTTCGCCGATACATAGACCTTCATGTCGTCGGCGCCTGAACGGTTGTCGAATGCCTGGAAATAGGCGGTCATCCGCTGACCCTTGTCCAGTGGGTTCTTGACCAGTTCCGAGGCGACATTCTTGTCCAGCGAGGTCGCGATCACCTCGGTCCCCTTGGCATAGGTCACCTCCGCCCTGACGATGTCGCTGTCCTCACGCGCCATCTCGTCGTCGATGGGGTCGGCGACCATTACCGCCCCCAGGGACTTGCCGCCGTGAGTGATTGCAACCGCGGTTGCATAGAATATCCGGTTGTCGAGCATGACCATGCCCTTCTTCGGACCGCCGTTGGCAGTTGCCTCTTTAGGCAGGCCCGCACGCGCGGCGAAATCCCGGACGGCGGACCACTTGGGTCGCTCGGAGTCCGCCAGGCCGGTGCCACGCGAGTCGGTTATCACGATACGCGAACCGATCGGATGGTTCCTGTTCCGGGACAACCTCCACAGCACCTCGGGCAGGGTGTTGTATGTGTAGTCCCAGTAGCATTGAGTCACGTCGATTGCGGCGCAATCGGCAAAACGTTTTCTTTCGCGTTTCGCAAACTGCGCGGGCGGCACCTTCTTGAAAAATCTGCTGCCGAACCTGGACTTCAATTCCTTTACGTACCTTGAAACCCACATATCGGTCAGCATGGCAGCATCCATGACCGCCGGAGCCTTCTTCGCCTTTTTTCGCCTGTTATTGCCGATCTTTTCAGGTGTCGCCTTGACCCGCTTGATGGCCTGGATTTCATCACGATACTCGTCCAACAGTTCCAGCGCGACGCCTATCTCGCTTTCCGCCACCGCCTTGGCGACGAGAACCTGATCCGCGTCTCTTATCCTGTGGGCCCTGATGACCGCGGGGCGGGACATGGACACCCGCCTCTCTATCAATTTCTCCGCAGAGTCCTGAGCGCTGGAAAGCAGCGTCAGACCCACGATAGTCAGCGCCAGAACGATCAGCACGAAGAGCCCGACTACCCGCGTCTTGAACATCTCACCTCCGCTTCGGCCGCCGCCGGGGCCACCGAAAATGACAACAAAATCGCGGACAAGAATACCCCATACCCCCCTGAGTGGCAAGATTCAGAACCCGTTTACGCACCACGATCCGGCCCGCTTGCGTACCTGATTGTCACTGGATAGAATGAGATGGAGGCGCCATGAAGGGATCGACTGTCGAGTGCGGTCTGTGTCCCAAGCAATGCAGAATTCGTGAGGGTCAGGCCGGCGATTGCCGTATAAGGATCAATATCGGCGGGACCCTCCGCGCCGTAACATTCGGTTTT
>JAADHL010000070.1:0-1587 GCA_013151875.1 Deltaproteobacteria bacterium | reverse complement strand
TTTCCCGTAGCCGTCCATGTGGACCCTGTCGAAAAGAAACCCTTCTTCCACTACCACCCAGGCGCCCGGATACTCTCCGTGGCCACCGCCGGGTGCAACATGCACTGCCGCAACTGCCAGAACTGGCAGATCTCGCAGGCCAACCCGGAAGAGACGGACGCCTATGCCCTGCCCCCCTCCAGACTGGTGGAACTTGCCGCCTCGAAAGCTATTCCACTGGTCGCCTACACCTATACAGAGCCCATTGCCTACTACGAATACACCTTTGAAACCGCGGCCCTGGCGCGACGTCGGGGCCTGGGCAACGCGATTGTGTCGGCCGGTTACGCCAATGACGGACCGATTCGCGCCCTCTTCAAGGTGGTGGACGCCGCCACCATCGACGTCAAGGCGTTTGACGACGGATTCTATCGCGAGGTCTGCGACGGAGGGCTCAGACCCGTGCTGAACACCCTTGTCGCGGCGCGCGAGGAAGGGGCCTGGCTCGAGGTGTCCAACCTGGTGATTCCGGGCATGAACGACGATCCGGCCCTGATAAGGAAGCTGATCCGCTGGATGAAAAGAAACCTGGGCGAGGACACTCCGCTTCATTTCCTTCGTTTCGTCCCCCATTATCGCTTGCGCAACCTGCCTCCGACACCCGTGTCCACCCTGGAGACGGCCTGGAAGACGGCGCTGGACGAAGGAATGAAGTATGTGTACCTTGGCAACGTACCGGGTCATCCTTCCGAGAGCACGCGTTGCCCGCACTGCGGCAGGATCGTCATCAAGCGCGCCGGCTACCGCGTTCAGGAAGTGCACGTGGACGCGAACGGCAAATGCGCGTTCTGCGGTGGAAAAATCGCGGGGGTGTTCCAAAAATGAAGATGGATGAAACTCGTGACGTTCACCGTTCTATAGCAGAAGATTCCGATTCGGCCCGAACTGGTCCGGACGAAGGGCGACGGAGGTTTTTGAAAACCGGGCTGGCAGCCATGGCGGCGGGCGTGTTCCTGCCGGCGCCACCGGTAAAAGGTGCAGCAATACGAAGGGTCGTCATACCGGTCAAGCCCCTGAAAAACGGGGATCTGGGGCCGGGCGTGAAACTCGCCGGATAGGTGATGCAATGAAACGTTGGGTCATGCTTGGAATCTTGATCCCGGTTATTGCCGCTTTTGCGTGCAAGTCCGGGGAGGCGGGGGCCATGAACGAAAACTCCGACAAAGACGGCTCGGGTTTGGTGAAGGCCGGAAAAAAGGTGGAAGAAAAAGTGGCAAAGAAAGTAATTGATTCACCAGTGGCCGGTTCTTGGTACACGGCGGACGGCGATGCCCTGCGGCGCGAACTCCGGGGCTATCTGGATGAGGCCGACCTGTCCGACGCGCCCCGGGTCGGGGGAAGGGTCGCTGCCCTGATTTCGCCCCACGCAGGTTACAGGTTTTCCGGCAGGGTCGAGGCATACGGGTACAAGACGCTGGAGGGCGCCGATGTCAGGCGCATCATCATCATGGGGCCGTCCCATCACGTTGCGTTGGATGGTTATGCCCTGACCGACGCCACCCACTGGCGCACGCCGCTGGGCGAGGTGCCCATCGATCAGGAGGCGGT
>JAADHL010000230.1 GCA_013151875.1 Deltaproteobacteria bacterium | reverse complement strand
AGAGACTTTGTCGCGTGTTCGAGGGCGCCCGCGATGTCGTTCGAGGAACGTATCCCATTGATGTAGGATTCAACGGCCTTGGACCACATGTCGGCTTTCAGACTGGCGTCAGCGAGTCCGATCCACAGGTCAGAACGTTCGGGGGAGGCCCTTACCGCCGCTTCCATCAGCGCAACATTCAGGGCCCCGGAAGGGGCGATATGGCCGGCAACTTTTTCGATGCGTTTGAGTATGGCCTGATCCCCTTCGGCGGCCTTGAGGGCGGCCATCAGTTCCATTTCGACATCCTTGTCGGTTATGTCGTTCATGCGAACCAGGGCCTCCGCCAGACCGATGTGAGCCTTGGCGATGGTCATCCGGTCGATGTCGCCGTTTTCGGGGGCTGAATCGATGATACGCCTGAATGCCTCTGCGGCATGATCGGTGTCGTGACGCGACAGGAGCCTGTTGCCTATCCGAAGCCAGAAGGAAGCGGGCCTGGACACTACCCGGGCCGCCTTTTCATATACCTCCCACTCCGCGACGTCGTCACCGGATGCCTGCAGGGCGTCGCCCATGGCAAGTGACCACTCCATGTCCCGTTTGTCGCCAAAGCGCTTGAGGGTTCTTACGGCCATGCGGGGCATTTGCGCGTTCATCCAGACCGACGAGACGCGAATCGCCTCTTTGGTGACGCCTTCCTTCAGGCGCGAAAGATAGGAATCGAATGTCCTGGACGCATCTTTGCGCTTGCCTGCAAGGACCAGCAGTCGGCCCAATACGAACAGGTCGCGCGGACGGTCCAGGTCATGTTCCCTGATCCCCTTCTTCATTAGGTCGATGGCGACGTCCAACAAATCGTGTCTTTCAAGCAGAGAAGCAGCGGTCTCCAGGGCCTTGCGCCGTGAGGGAGCGGCCTTCATCAACGCGCCAACGGCCTTTTCAGCGAGTTTGGGGTCGTCGCTGCTCCTCGCGACGCTGAGCACGGCATCCAGATCCGCTTCCCCGAATCCGGGCAGGCCGGAAAGTTCCATGGCCAGGGATTTTGATTGCGCGCCGACGCCGAATTCAACCATGAGCAGGCATACCTTTCTGAGGAACACCCTTTTGTGATTGACGACTTTGCCGTTGAGCAACCGGGTAATCAGTAACGCCTTGTCAATCATGCCGGCGCGCAGCAGGTCGTGTACGGCCCGAATCGAGACGTCGACATCGCCGGGAGCTGCTTTCAGTCCCCGTGTGAGGTAGTCCGCGGCCTCGGCATACCTGGCCCACTGTTCAAAAACCGCGGCGGCTTCCACATATCTGGTTATTGGAGGCCCGTCCGCTGGAACGGGGTGCCTCAGAAACGCCTCAGTCATTTTCTGGGCCGCCCTGACGTCGCCCCTGGCCAGAAGGGGGCGCGCGCATACCAGGGCGTCTTTGCCCTGAACGGGCGCCACTCTGCCAAGAATGAGGCAGGCGCGATTGGCCGCACCGAACTCACCTACATCCACAAGACGCCTTGCCAGTAACGCGGGAGCGTCCCTGGTTTGAGGCAACACGCCGTCAGCCGCATCTTTTTCCAGCTTATGAAGCGATTCAAGCAGTCTGGCCGCGTCTGGGGTGGAAGCGCTTGAATTCACGGTGTCGGCGAGGACGGGGCGATACGCGAGGCCGACCAACAAAAGCAGGGCGCACGCCGCCGGCAGTGCGATGCGCGCGTGTGAATTCTGCAAAAACGTCAGCACTGGTCCTTCCGACCGTGGCGCCTGGGGGGCCAATCCTTCTTTGTCTTTACAGGGTAATTGCCCGTAAAACACGCGTCACAATAGCCGTCGGAGCTTGAACCGCTGACGGCGCGATGCATCCCGGCCACAGAAAGATAACCGACCGAATCCGCTGTGGTGGATTCGGTGATCTGGTCGATGGACATGTTGGCCGCAATCAGTTCATCCCGTGAAGGCGTATCGATGCCGTAGTAGCAGGGCCATGTCGTGGGCGGCGATGATATCCTCATGTGAACGGATTTCGGGCCGCAGGAGCGCACCATTTCAACGATTTTCCGGGAGGTCGTGCCCCTGACAATGGAGTCGTCCACCACGACTACCACCCTGTCCCTGACGAGTTCAGGAACCGGATTCAATTTCAGCTTCACCCCGAAGTGACGGATCCTCTGTTCAGGCTCGATGAAGGTCCGGCCCACGTAGTGGCTTCTGACCAGGCCCATGTCGAAAGGCGCGTCCTGCACCTCGGAAAAACCGATGGCCGCAGAGACCCCGGAGTCGGGAACTGGAATGACCAGGTCCGCGCCTTCCACGGGCTGCTCCCGGGCCAGTTGGCGCCCAAGCTCCTTTCTGACCGTGTATGCCTGCTGCCCGAAAACGATGCTGTCGGGACGCGCGAAATAGATGTGTTCGAAGACGCAGCGTGATAGTTCAGTGCGGCCAAAGGGCCTGAACGTCCGCACCCCGTTTTCATCGACAGTGATTACCTCGCCGGGTTCGACCTCGCGTTCCACGCTGGCGCCTATCAGGTCCAGACTGGTGGTCTCGGAGGCAACGATGAGCGCATCGTCCAGTTGTCCGATCACCAGGGGCCTGAAACCCCTCGGGTCCCGGACGATGATAAGCTCCCGCGGTGAAAGCATGACCGTGGAATACGCCCCGAGGGCCTTGTTCATCATCCCCGTGACGCCGTGGATCAATTCGTCGTCGTATGAATCGGCGACCAGGTGCAGCAACACTTCGCTGTCCGAAGAGGACTGGAACACGTGCCCACGGTTTTTCAGGATGTCCTGAAGTTTATCGGAATTGATTATGTTGCCGTTGTGGGCCAGGGCCAGGGCGCCCCCGGCGAATTCGCACCTGATTGGCTGGGCGTTCTGCAGCGAGGACGACCCGGCCGTGGAATACCTTACGTGACCGATGGCGCTGTCGCCGGGAAGAGCGGCAAGGACCTCCTCGCTGAACACGTCGACCACCAGACCCATCTGTCGATGAAGGTGCAGGCGGCCTCCGTCGCTGGTCGCGATACCGGCGCTTTCCTGACCGCGATGTTGGAGGCCGTGAAGTCCCAGATAAGTAATCTTGGCGGCGTCCGGGTGTCCGAAGACACCAAAGACGCCGCATTCATCATGAAAGCCGTTCAAGAGATATTCCGCTGGAAAGAGGTAGCCGTCCCGTCATTCGCCGGAGGAGGTTTCCTCGTCGGGAGGCGGGGGAAAAATGGATTGGATCTCTTCCTCGACCGAAACCTCGGATTCGGAGGTGGCGACCGAGAGTTCGTTGACAAGGAGTTCCTTTGCAGTGTCCAGGAGTTTCCGCTCCCCAAAAGACAATGGCTTTTGGTAGCGAAGCAGATAGAGGTCACGCATGACCTCGGCTACATCGTAGACCGAGCCGCTTTTGAGTTTTTCGATATACCCCCGGTAGCGGCGATTCCAGTTCTGCCGCCCTATTCTTCCCGGCTTGGTCTTGAGCAGTTCATAGACCTCGGGGACCTCCTCGGTGGGAATCACCTGCCTCAGTCCGACGCTCGGCACCTTGCTCAGCGGCACCATGATGCGCCTTTCGGAGTTCAGGAGCCGAAGCATGTAAAAGGTCTGTTGGTTACCCGAGACCTCCCGGCTCTCGATACCGCAGATCTCGGCCACCCCATGAGCGGGATACACCGCGCGATCGCCTACCCGGAAGTTTCCACCCAACATCGGTCACCTCCATGTAAATGCCGTCACTGGACAGTCTGGTCCGCGTGACGACTGGATTTGGAACACATCCGCTCAATATCGTTAATGAACCTGCCGGCAGGAA
>JAADHL010000251.1 GCA_013151875.1 Deltaproteobacteria bacterium | reverse complement strand
AAGGTGCAAAAGGTGGACAGCCGCCACTACAAGGTCAGCGGGACCTTCACAATGCGGGGGAAAAGCCGCCCCCTGACTCTGGATGTCCGGGTGCGCGAGATCGACGGCGCCAAGGCGAAACGACTGGGGCTCGCGAACAGCACCGACAGCGCATGGCTGCGGGTCAGGGGTTCGTTCAAGGTGAAGCTGTCGGACCACGGCGTGAAGATACCGGGCATGGCGGCGGCCAAGGTCAATGACGAGTGGACCGTCAAGATCAGCCTGTTCGCCGTGGAGAAGAAATGATGATCTGGATTCGTCGAATCGGATTCGTGCTGCTGGCCTGCGCATTCCTGGCGCCGGCGGGCGCCTATCTCCTGGACGCGGCCTTGGGACGTGAGGTCCTGATAATCACGCCAAAGTCCAGAGAGTCGATAGAGATGGACCGTGAAATGTGGGAGAAGGGAGATCCCGTGGCGGAGATTTACGGAATCCCCTCGGACAGGACCGTCCATGTGCTGTTCATCGATCCGGCAAAGCTGATAACGCCAAAGGAGGACCCGTCCCTGGTGCTGCTGCCGGTGGACAAGCAGGCGGGCGAAAACCCCCTGCAGGTCAAGACGGTGTTTTTCATGGCATGGCGGGCGGCCGCGGGCTTTCTGGCCGGCGGGCTTTTCTTCCTTGGCCTGGCATGGTTCATGTCCCGACGCAAATCCGCTTCGACGACCTGAATGGGCATGGCGCCACTTGCGCTTTACGGGTTCAGGATCCATGTTGAAGGCCGCTTGTTTCTGAAAGGAGACGTTCATGGACAATCAGACGTCGATCCCCAAGGCCGTCATGGACAGACTGGCGGAAAAGGGGGCTCAGACCAGGATCGCGGTCGTTGGGGCCAGCAATGACCCCGAAAAGTACGGGAACATCATAACAAAGAACCTGTCCGGCAAGGGTTACACCGTGCTGCCGGTGAACCCGAAGGAGCCTGAGATTGCGGGCATCCCCGCATTCGGGAACCTGGCCTCGGTACCCGGACCGATCCACATAGTGGACTTCGTGACGCCCCCGCCCGTGACCCTCAAGGTCCTGCAAAACACGGATCCGGCCATCGCCGATGCGTTCTGGCTCCAGGACGGTTCCTTTGACGACGCAGTGATCGAATACGCCGAGGGGCGCTTCCCCAACCTGGTTCACCACGCCTGCATCATGGTCGTGTCGAACTACTGAGGCGCGGGCCATCAGGGCCGCTGGAACAGCATCTGCGGGTCATTTCCCGTCGGCGTCCAGCCAGTCGCGGATGAACTTGGACCTCTGGGTTACGTGGTCCTGTAGGTACTGGCAGTCCTTGTCGAATTCCTCTTTGTCGAACGCGTAGTGCGGGCCTTTCGCCAGATCCGGCCAAACCCGCGCGCAGCACTCCTTGGCCACGCCGCCCAGGTCGCGGTAGATGTCCTTTTCGATCCGACCCAGGTTGTCCTTGAACTGTGCGCGCCACACCGGGTTTTCGCGCGCCAGGGCCCACAGCGGATGAGGTTCGAGGTCACCCGCGGCCACGCTGGTCCATGTCAGCGGGTCGGCGTCTGCCGGGGCCAGTTCAGCGCTCATCACGTCGTCCAGGTCCCAGGGCAGGATGACGAAACCGCGAGTCGGGTCGTGATACCAATAATAGTTCCAGCCGCCGCTCCAGAACGAGTCCCCCGCGGGCAGGATCGCCTCCACCGCCACGTGCAGCAGCAGGGCGTCCATGTCCACCAGCTTGGGAATTTTTTCGTAAAAGTCCGAGTGATCCCCTTGCAGCGGCTCTCCCCAGACCAGGTCGTTGAAGGCGTCGAGGTCCGATGTATCGTCCTGCTTTTCATTGGTTTTGAGAAATTCGCCGTTCTTGTAGAGGTTGCCGTCGGGGAAGGCGAAACGGTCCTCCAGAAACTCGCGGTCGACGTACTCGATGTTTTCGTACAGGCCATAGAAGGCGCCGTTGACGTACAGGCGCGCGTGATTCGATCTGGGCGTGACGGCCCCGGCTTCGCGCATCACGTGCAGGGACAGATTATTGCGGCAGGTGGACGGGTCGTTGGGATTGGCCTCCAGGAACACCCGGCGCAGGCCCCTGAACCGGCCCTTCTTGTCATACCAGTTGAAACGGACAACGAACTGGAGTTTGTTTTCAGGCAACCAGTCCGTGGTATTCCCCTTCAGCCTCATGGCCGCGTGCTCGAACGCCTCGCCGTCAAACTCGAAACGGCACGGGATATAGACCTCCTCGCCCTTGTAAGCGGACTGGATCATGTGGTCCCAATCGGTCTGGTCGGTGGTTACGTGGTAATCGACGATGGAGCCTGGCGCGAACATGGAGGCGTTCTTCTGGCTGGGGCCCGGCGGCTGGACGTCCGTCGCGTTAATGTCATCATGGACCGATGCGTCCCCGGCGTCGTTGGACGTTCCTTCCGTTTGCCCACAAGCCGGCAGCAGGCACGTGCACGCGGCCCACGCCAGAGCCGCGGCCCTGTATCCGTCGAGCATTCCCTATTCCCCCCATTTCGTCATGTCGCCCACGATGTCGCAGTCCACGAACCGCACGCCGGCCGGGTTGCGGAAGGGCGAGTTGCAGTACTCCAGAAACATCGTCACCGCCGTGATCTTGATGCCCGCGTCCGAGGCATGCGGCCTGAAATCGACCTTGCCGTCCGGCACATCCGCCGACCAGGGGTCCCAGTTGGGGAAGGCCTCGAACTCCTCGACGGCATTGGTCCACTGCTGGTGGATGAGGCGCGCCTCCGCCCAGGTCAGGGGCATGCCCATGGACGCCGCCTGGACCAGCATCACGGCCAGTTCCCTGAACCATGCGTGGTCCAGATGGCCGGGTTCGTCATCGGCCGGGTGCATGTAGCTGTCGATCCGCAGCTTCAGACCCTCCATGAGTTTTTTCGCCAGGTCGTTGTCGCCGTATACCAGCGCGTTGCCCACAGCCGCCATGTGGTAGTCCCATATGATCGGGATGTTATAGAAGTGCGCGGCGGACGCGAAAGCGTCGTACAGGCTGCCGAAGCAGTTTCCGCAGTCCTCTGTCTTCTGTTCCCCGTATGCGATCAGGTCCGATGACAGGCGCTGGCAGCACTCGTTGGTCGGGTCCACGGACGTGTAGCAGACGTAGCTGCCCAGGTCCTGATCCGAGCATGGGATGACGTACGCGACCCCGTCCGGGCCCTTGGTGCGGATATTGTACCCGCTGTCCACGATGTCCTTGTTGAACCCCTTCATCAGGTCATAGGTCTCCTGGCAGGCCTCGCGCACGAAGTCGTCCTTTGCGTCCGCGATCAGGTAGGGCAGGAAGGTAGTCGTCCGGACGATGGAGCGCACGTCGTCCTTGCTGCGCATGTTCGTGACGTACATCTCGCCCCAGGTGGGGTTGTGCGGCCACGGGAAAGTGTGGGCGTTCCAGCCGTCCTCTATGTGGTACATATCGTGAAAGGTCACGACCTTCTTGCGTCCGTCGTCCTTCCAGTTTGCCGCGTCCATCGTGAACGAGTTGTCCAGCGGAAAGATCGAGCGGGCCATCAGGTACGGCGCGGGATCGCTGTCGTCCCACACGAATCCCTTAACCACCGCGCCCAGGCCCTTGCAGTATTGTTCGGCCAGCTTGCCCCAGGTCCAGTCCCCGGTCAGCAGGTAACCCGCGATGGCCTCTGAAAGGACCATGGACCCGTTGATCCACATGTTGTGCTCGCCGCCCTTGCACGCGAACGTTACTGTGTCGCCGTCTTTCGTGGCGGTAACGTCGTTGTACCACCCCAAAAAGTCCGCCTTTCCCGTGGAC
>JAADHL010000238.1 GCA_013151875.1 Deltaproteobacteria bacterium | reverse complement strand
GAATGAACCCCGGAGTCGGTCTGTATGTCGGCCGCCCCAGAGTCGCCGGTGGCGCCGGACCCGCCGCATCCCGACAGCATGCCCGCCGGCAGCAGCGCCAGCAAAAACACCGCCGGCAAAAACACCCACGGTAAGGATGGCGCCCCAAAGACTTTGTATTTCACGCGGTTTTTCCGATTTGCATCCCTGACCCTAGTATTCGTTTTTTTGCATCCAGCAGTCAATCGGTCGGGCTGTCGTCCGGGGAAAACAGATCCGTTCCACTATTGCCTGGCGAAGTGATTCGTCGCCCAGTCGGTCACCCCTCTCAGAATCAACCTGGGAGCGTTTCCCGTGGTGAAGATGTGGTTGGTATGCGGCACGGAAAGGACCGTCACGCTGGGGCAGTCGGCTTTCCCGAAAAGGACCTGTTTCACCTCGTCGTAGAATGTCTCGCGGACCCTTCCGCCGGCCATGATGACCATGACCGGAAGTTCGACCTCCACGATACGTTGCCATATGTTCACCAATCTCATGTTGGTCCGCTTGGGCAGCAGCCTCCGCCCGAACAGCCGCAACAGCAGGCCGCGGGGCAGCAATTTTCCAATCCTGTATCGGCTGTGTCCCGTAAGCAACCTCAGCCATGAGGCCCGGGACGTCAGCTTGGAACTGAGCTTCTCCGGGTCCTCGCTGCCGGGCTTCAGGAACTCGGCCTCCAGTTCCACCAGACCCGCCACGATTTCCGGCGCCTCGTCAGCCACGAACAAGGCTGTTGCGGCGCCTCCGCAAAGCCCCCCCAACACCAGCCCTGAAAGGCCGTTGCGGGCAATCACCTCTTTGGCCAGCGCAACGGCCGGTTCCGAATATGCGCCGTCGTGGACGATCTGGAAGAAGTCGTCCAGACCGACCGGCAGATCGCCCTGACTGTCGCCCAGGCCCGGCAGGTCGAACCTGAATACAGGGAACCCCAGATTTGCAAGCTCGTCTCCTATTCGCGCGATCATGCCCGCGTGGCCTTCCCTGGGCACGTGTCCGGCGTTGAAGAACAGGAAACCGATCCCCCTGGGTTTTTCGGGTCCGTTGTCGTCCGGTTCATGGCACGTGCCCACGAGGTCGAATTCACCGGCGCGGACTGTTTCGACGCGCCTCATGCGAGACTCCGTATGAATTCCAGACTCACGTCAAAGAGATCGCCGGTGTCCGGGACGGCCCGAGGGGGATTGCCCCAGAACGGCGGCCTGGCCAGTTTGATGAGGGCAGTATGTTCCGCAGGCATCGTTTTTGGGGGCTTGCGGTTCAGATACAGGGCTTTCCAGGGCCTTGCGTCGTCCTTTTCCGGTAGGTCCAGTTCCATGCGCCCCGCGTCCTCCCAGAACCCAGGTGTCCAGTCGTAGCCTTCCACAGTGACCGTGGCGCCGGACTCCAGGTCGGCAACATATTCCTCGCGGGTCTTGCGCGGACCTCCGGTTCCCTCCGCGTAATCCGAGGCCAGACGGCGGCGCAGGACCTCCAGCAGGGCCTTGCGTCCGCCATCCGGCGGGTCCCACAGCAGCATGGCGTCGCCAGTGCCACGCGCGAAAGCCCCGGCAGTGACCAGCGCCCCGATCCTGAGCCCGCACAGCACCAGGGGGCCGGTCGCATCCTTGCTCAGGATTTCGGCGAATATACCGACGTCCTTCATCCAGTCGCTCATGCGGGCGTCCTCGAACCTGCCCGTGCTTTCAGCGGTGCACCGATAATCAAAGCGCATCGTTTGAAACCCGCTGGACGCCAGCAGCCTGGCCCAGCGGACAATGGTGATGTAGGCGTTCTGTCTTTCCAGGCCCAGTGGACCGGCCATGAGTACACGTCCCCTGACTTTGCCCTCAGGGACGTGCCTCACGTAGTAGAGTTGCAGGCCGTCCAGCTCGATGTAGCCGGGTTCCTCCTTCACGGACATGCGCCTCGTTTTCTTCCCTCGTTACATTCCATCCAGATGCCCGGGGCGTCAAGTTTGTGCAGCGTTTGGCGCCCTTTTAAATCCCGACGCTATCTCTTATCATCCGTCCGCTGGTTTTCCAGGTTAGGATATGTGGATTTCCGCCGTGGAGGATCGCCATGATCGTGCGTGAAAATGGGGACCGATACGATGGTTCGCATCGCGTCGTCTATTATGCCCCTGACGAGCAGGGCAGATGCGCCCCGCAACACGTCAAGAGCGAGTTCGACGAGCAGATAGAGTCGTTCTATGAATTGCGCGAGGCCGAGCTGGAGAGGTTGCAGGGCCGCCTGCTGGCCGGCGAGATCAGCTCAATAGGGTTCTTTGTCCATTACTGCAACATGACGGTCCAGGACACGGCCGCCAGGATGAGGACCACCCAGGGCAGGGTCCGTCGGCATATGACTCCCGAGGGTTTTGGGGGGCTGAAGGTGCGCACGCTCAAGAAATACGCGAAGCTCTTTGACGTGGCAGTGGCGGATTTCTTTCAGTTCACGCACATCGCAGCCGGCATGAACGCCACTGCGAAACGCTTCCATGAGCGGCTGATCCAGAAGGTGCAGGTCACCATCGAAAGCGAGGGCGACGACAGTTGAAGGCGATAGACGGCTACGAGCACAAGGTGGCCTCGCATTGCGAGACCGGCACCCTGCGGAACCTGGTGTCCTTTGCGGGGATGGACATTTCCGAACCAATGGTGTTCGGGATCGGGTCGGGCCCCATGTTCATCTATCTGTTCTTCGCGAAGGGACCCAGCACCCTGCCGCTCATAGGTTTGCGCAATCGGCCCGCCAATATTTTCAAGTTCGTGGGCAAGCTGTGCGGCATCGATTTCAGGTACGAAAAATTCAAGAATCCCGGTGCCGCCCTGAGCCGCGCAAACGAGTGGATCGACCGGGGCGTGCCGGTGGGCGTCAGCGTGGATATGTTCTATATGAAGTACCTGCCGATCTTTCTGCGGGTGCACGCGCCGTCGCACTTCATCGTGCTGGTGGGCCGCGACGACGGGGCCTACATGGTGTCCGACCCCTACAACTCCGAACTCGGGCGTCTGGACAGAGAGGACCTCGAGGCCGCCATGGACACCCACGCCCCACTTGCCCGGGACAATTTTCTGATAACGGTCCGTGGCATTCCAGACGGTGTCGATTGGAAACACGCAGCCAAGAAGGCCATGAAAAAGACGGTCAAGGTGATGTTGATGCCTCCCGGTATTCGCCGCCTGGTTCCGTTCATGGGTATTCAGGGGATGAAACTGTACGCCCGCAAGGTGCGTCAGTGGCCCGACAGGTACCAGGGCGTGGTGCTGCGCGAGGGGATCCTGTTCAACGCGGTGGGCTTCGAGGACCAGGGCACCGGCGGTGGGGCGTTCAGGCTGATGTACGGCGCTTTTCTGCAGGAGGCCGCGGGTCTGTTCGGCTCCACGGAGCTGGAGGGCCTGGCCGAACGCATGATCGAACACGGCCAGGACTGGAGGCGTCTTTCCCGCAAACTGATCGAGATCGGCAAGCAGGTTCCGCTGAACGATGACGAATATCCCCGGTGGCTTGAGACGCACGGGGAGGGCATGAGGTCCGCGCTTCACGAGGTTTCCGAGAGGTTCCTGGAAAAGGCCGCTTTCGAAGAGAGGTTCTTCAAGGACCTGGACAAGGTGGTCGCTCGCCTCGGCTGAATGACGACACGGACGGAAAAGAGGGCAATGTCGAACCTGGAAAAATGGTGGTCTACCTGGGCGCCTTACTGGTCCCTCATGGAGGAGCGCCACTTCGGCACCGCAGCCGCCGGGAAGTACCTGGACCTGTACGAGAATCCGGTCCTGGTCGTGGGCGCGGGAACCGGCCTT
>JAADHL010000266.1 GCA_013151875.1 Deltaproteobacteria bacterium | reverse complement strand
CCCTCACGATTCACGCGGTTCGTCATACGGTTCCTGGCGGAATGCCTTCCCCATCTCCGCGTATTCCCGGTTCGCCGCCTGCACCAGAAATTCTTGATCTATCGATTGCCCCCGTTCCGCCGCCATCGAGGCCGCCCTCAACACCACGTTCTTGATCTGGGCCCCGCTCAGTTCGTAGTCCGCTGCCAGCCTGGCGTAGTCGGCATCGCCCGATACAGGCGCGGACGCGGGCATCATTCGCCGCCAGATCTCCTCCCGTTCGCCGGCGTCCGGGAACGGGAACGGGACCTTGAAGCGGATTCTGCGCTTGAACGCCTCGTCGATCTGTTCGGGGAAGTTCGACGTCAACACGCACACTCCCTCGTATGCCTCCATCATCTGCAAAAGGAAGTTCACCTCGAGGTTGGCGTAGCGGTCCACCGACGTCTTTACGCTGGTGCGCTTGGCGAACAGAGAGTCCGCCTCGTCAAACAGCAGAAGGGCCTGGGCATGGCCTGCCTCGTCGAACACCCGGGCCAGGTTCTTTTCCGTCTCGCCGATGTACTTGTCCACGATGCGCGACAGGTCGATCTGGAATACCTCGATGCCGAGCTCGGTGCCGATTATGCTGGCTGCCATGGTCTTGCCTGTCCCGGGCGGGCCGTGAAAGAGGCCGCTGGTCCCGCGTCCGTACTTGACCTTCTGTCCGAACCCCCATTCGCCCACGATGCGTTCGCGGTGGCGCACGAATGACACCAGTTCCTTCAACGCCTGCCGCGTGCGTTCCGACACGACCAGGTCCTCCCATGCGAAGCCGCGCTCGACGGGGATGGCCAGGGCCCCCAGCTTGTGCTGGAGACGATTCCTGACCACGGGAAACACGCGTTCGGGGGACACGATGAAGCCTTTGTTTTGTTCCGATCCCGCCGCAAGCTCTTTTGCGACCTCGGCGATCACCCCGCCGGCCAGGCTGTACCTGCCCACGATTGCCTCGATGTCGAAGCCCGGTGAAAAACGCGCCCCGTCGCCCAGCGCCCGCGCCCACAGCACCTGCTGGATTTTTGGCGTGGGGTGAGGAACCTTGATCTGGAGCGTGCCCGGAAGTGTCGACTCAATGCCCTGGATACCCTGATGGCTCACAATCAGCAGGAACCCACGGTACCAGGTGCGAATGGACTCGATGACACCCATGAGCGTACGTGGTCCGCCGTTATCATCGGTCAAGGAGGGGCACAGCACATCCGCGCCGGAGAGCAGGGGGATCGCCTGTTGAAGCCTGGCCTCCCTCAGAACCTGGACGAGTCGCCTTTCGAATGCAGGTGGGTCAAGCGGCAGTTCGGTGAGGTCGACTTCGAGCAGTCTGTACCCCATCTGGGCGGTCGCGGCCGCGGCGAGGGAACGCCGGCCGGTGCCCTGGGGACCATGCAACACGATTATGTGCCGCCTGTCCGGTTCACTCAGCCCAGCCTTGAATGTCGATAGGAGGCGTTGTTTCAGATCGTCCGGAACAAGGACGTCGTCCATGCCGAGGCGCGCCTCGCGCATGCCCCCGCGCGATCCCGTAATCGATACAGGCGGCTCCATGCCCCCACAAAGGAACTCCACCGCCCGATCCGACAGCCTGACCGGCCGTTCGACGCGCAGTCGTCCGATACCCGCGCCCGCTTTGTCGACACGGATGACGCCGAACTGGAAGACGGGGTGCCCCAGCGTGGTAAACAGGGACACGAGGCGTTCGCGCTCGTCCCAACCGTGACTCAACAGTTCAAGCAGGAAGCCCACGGTGATGTGTCTGCGGGTGAAATCGCACCACGCGCGGGCGTACGCGCGCAGGAAATCCGGGTCGATCTCGGCCACCAGAAGGGCGATGATTACATCCGCGAGCCTGGGTTCGATCACGTCGAAGGCGGCGCGCATCTCCTCCAGCGGCATGGTCATGCCTTGTTCGGCGCTCTTTACGGCGCGGGCCTCCATGTAGCTTCTGAATCGCTTTTCTGTGTCGTTCAGCACCGTGACGTCCCGCGTAAGCGTTGCGTCCGGCCCGAGTCTGCCGGCCAGAAACGACTCCACCTCTTTGCGGCCGACATAAAGGTCCGTGTAGTCCGTCGACGGCTTGTTGTAACGGTCTTCATACAGCAGAAGGTGGCGCTGAAGCCACAGCCGGACAAGGAACTTGGCGTCCTCTATTTGCTCGATTGCCTCCCGGTATGGATTCACGGTCGCGTGGAGGCTGTCGGGTGAGCCTGCCCGCGGGTCATCCGGCTCCTGCAGTCCTTCCTGTTCCATATTCACGATGCTTCCCGTTCAACGAGGAGTCTTGTCGACATGGTCCGCGATCGCCCGGCCGATCTCCCCCCTTTTTGGCACCCATCGCGGGATCCTCAGTGTTGTTCCATCCTTTGCGCGCAGCACGATCTGCGTGTCGTCCATGAAAAAGGGGAATGCCTTGCCGGAAGATACTGAAACATCGTCCAGATCGGACCATTTCATCATCCTTGGTTCCGTCAGGTGATCCTTGACGGCTATACCCTGTTCATCGACCCTGACCCCGGCGAACTTCCAGAAAAGGTCGTCTACCGCGAAAAAATAGAGCAGACCCAGTATCAACGCGGTGAAAAGGATCGGATTGAAGCGATCTTGACCCTTTTTGATAGCGAACCCGATCCCCAGCAAGGCAGCGATGACCCCCAATCCCAGCAGGACGTCCCAGGCCCGGCCCGAGTCAGGGCCTTGAGGGCCAGTGTCAATGGGCAGCGCGACGGAATCCGGCAGCGGATCGCCGTTCAGGAAGGCCGTAATCGCCAGATGCGCGGTCTTTGGATTTGGTGACGCTTGCAGGGAACGAGCGGGCGCAGTCGTCAACAGCAGAACCACGCACACGACGCTGGTCAAGGCGGAATTCATTGTTTTTCTGCTTCGTCCGAGTCAGTATCAAGCGGTCACCCGGCCATGTCAAGGAGCGATGGGGTTGACCAATCGGTACCACAGGGTCGTCGAACGCATCGAGCGGATGATCGCGGATGACATCGACCCGATCGGGGCAATGGCGACCGCGGCCGCGGTGCTCGGACAGGAGTTTCCGGCGTTCACGTGGATTGGTTTCTACCGGGTGGTCAAACCCGGGTTGCTGCAAGTGGGTCCATATCAGGGTTCACCCGGCTGCCTGACCATCGAGTTCGGCAGAGGCGTGGTCGGGACCTGCGCCGTTGAGCGCAAATCAAGACTGGTCGAGGACGTGAGGCGTCTGGACAACCATATCGCTTGCGACCCTGCGGCCAGGTGCGAGGCGGTCGTGCCAGTTATGTCCGGGGATGGGGCCCTGGTCGCCGTCCTGGACGCGGATGTTGACGTGGTCGGTGGCCTTACCGCTGATGACGTGTCCGGCCTGGAGGCGGTTGCGGGCATTGTAGGCCGGGCGTGGGGCGATATTTCAAGATCCTCTTGATTTTTCAGTTGAATTTGTTGTTTTGTTCCCTTAAGGTACGGAAGTTTTTTCAGGAGGATTCAAGATGAACACATGGAAGATAGCGACTTTGTGCGCCATGACGTTCCTGTGGGCGTGCGGCGGCGGTGGGGGTACGTCCGGCGACGACCTGTCGGGCGGAGACGTGCTGGGCGACGCGGCCGTGGACAAGGGATACGACCCGGGATTCACGGACCTGTTCGTGCCGCCCGAGTGTCAGACCGCCGCTGACTGCAAGGACAAGTTCACGGACGTGGGACAGTGCGAGGTGGTCATCTGCAACGCCCAGCAAAGGTGCGCCAAAATCGGGGCCGCGGACAACACGCCCTGCGACGACGGCGTTGACTGCACCAAGAACGACGTGTGCAACCTGGGCATCTGCACGGG
>JAADHL010000089.1 GCA_013151875.1 Deltaproteobacteria bacterium | reverse complement strand
CCATGGGTTCGCCGAAGTGGAGCCGGTACCTGACGGGCAGCGGGAACAGCGTCGGAGTGATCGGGAAGGATGGCGCGCCGAACAGCATCGCCAGTGTCCTGGAGTTGTGAAACGACGGCGCCTGCTCTTCCCCGCCGATGACGGCGACTGGAACGATGGGGGATCGTGTCTGGAGGGCCAGCCGCATGAAGCCGTGGCCGAACTCCGTCAACTTGTAGCGGTTGGAAAAGGTCTTGCTGATGCCGCGCACCCCTTCCGGGAACACTGCGATGCATTCATTCCGTTCCAGGAGGCGCACGCAATTATCCGGCGTGCCGACCACCTGGCCGGTCCGGGCCAGAAAGAAGCTGACGAAGGGCAGGGTGGGGACCCATTTTTCGACCATGCTGCGCATCATCCGGGGGCTGGGCGCGTCCACAATCATGGATGCCCCCAGAATCAGACCGTCGACCGGTATCTGGCCGGAGTGATTGGCCACCAGTATGACGCGGCCGTCGGGCACTTTATCGATCCCGTGGACCTCGGTCCGGAAGTAGCTGGTATAGAAGGGCAGAACGAACGGGACGACCTTGCGGAGGTATTCGGGGCTGAAACCGAACGGGTCGTATCCGAACTCGTTCAGATTGTCGCGCGGAAGTCGGTCGATACGCTCAAGCGCTTCCTGCATTCCAAAGACGCTTGTAAGCACTTCGCCAATCACTTTGCGACCCATTTCCCTTTCGCACCCTTCTTTATCGCACGACAACGGGTACTACGCAACCCGTTTGGTGTGGAGTATCATGACCGCGCCCAACGGGAGATGGACATGAGCGTAATGATCGGAAGGCGTCTGTCAATCGAGGACGTTGTTGCGGTGGCGAACGGCGCGCAAAGGGTCGATGTCTCGGCCGGGGTCGCGCCTTTGATGGAAAAGACCAGGGAAGTGGTCAGAAGGCACCTGGACGACGACAACCCGCATTATGGGGTGAATACGGGGTTCGGCGCACTGGCCGAGGTGCGCATATCCCACGACGATCTGGCCCGGTTGCAATTGAACCTGATCCGCAGCCATGCGTCGGGCGTCGGTGATCCAATGCCGACCCCGGTTGTGCGGGCCGCCATGCTGTTGAGGGCTTCGGTGCTTGCCACGGGTCTGTCAGGGGTACGAATCGATCTGGTCCATCAACTTGCAGCCATGCTGAACGCCCGAATTCATCCACTGGTTCCCTCAAGGGGCTCGGTGGGCGCCTCCGGCGACCTGGCGCCTCTGGCCCACGTGGCCCTGGCCATGATCGGCGAGGGCGATTGCGATGTGGAAGGCCGGAACATGCCGGCTGCCGAGGCATTGAAAAGCGCGGGGCTGAAGCCTTTGGTCCTTGAACCCAAAGAGGGGCTGTCCTTGGTGAACGGAACCCAGTTCATGACCGCGGCAGGGTGTCTGGCCCTGTTTGATGCAGAGCACCTGACAAGGGCGGCGGACATTGTTGGCGCCATGTCGCTGGAGGCGGTCCTGGGCACGCCCGAGGCATTTGACGCTGGAATCATGGAGGCCCGTCCACATCCGGGACAGGCCGCCTCGGCGAATCTGCTGAGGCGGGTGATCGAGGGAAGCGATATCCGGGAATCCCACAGGGAGTGCGCCAAGGTCCAGGACCCCTACTCACTGAGGTGCATGCCGCAGGTACACGGCGCCGTCAGGGACAGCCTGGCGCATATCAGGGGCGTGCTGGACGTCGAGATCAACAGCGCCACCGACAACCCGCTGGTTTTCGATGACGGCCGGATCGTGTCAGGCGGCAATTTTCACGGGGCGCCGATCTCCATCGCCATGGACCTTCTGGCCATTGCGGTATCGGAACTGGGCTCCATATCCGAGAGGCGGGTGGAACACCTCCTGAACCCTGCGTTGTCGCAGG
The DNA here is from genome assembly GCA_013151875.1 of Deltaproteobacteria bacterium. Classification (GTDB taxonomy): domain Bacteria; phylum Myxococcota_A; class UBA9042; order DTJE01; family DTJE01; genus JADDHL01. The sequence continues at coordinate 1,935 of JAADHL010000089.1, read as the reverse complement.
GTCTGACCCCATTTCTGGCGTCACGGTCGGGACTGTGCTCGGGCTACATGATCTCGCAGGTGGCAGCGGCGTCCCTGGTGTCCGAGAACAAGGTCCTTGCCCATCCCGCATCCGTGGATTCGATTCCGTCGTCCGCCAATCGCGAGGACCATGTCAGCATGGGCATGACGGCCGCCCTCAAGGCGCGTGACGTGGTGAAAAACACCCATACGGTACTCGCGATCGAGGCGATGTGCGCGTCGGCGGGACTGGACCAGAGATTGCCGAAAAGGCCGGGCATGGCTCTTCGCGCCGCCCATGAAGCGATCCGCGCTCATGTTCCGCCGCTGGATGGGGACAGAAAACCATCGGAAGACATCAAGACGCTGGAGGGGTTGCTGAGGCCGGGAGGCGGGATTGTCGAGACTGCCCTGGCTGCCCTCGAATAGGCCGGTTATCAGGCGCAATGTTTGCCGTTCGGCATCCGCCATGGACCATGCCTCATACCCCATCTTCGTGAAAGTCCAGTAGGGCGGGCAGGATCTTTCCGGCCTGGCCCTGATGGAATTCATTGAAAAAGGCGATGTTTTCGGCTGGTTCCAGGTTTACCAGCACGGTCCGGGCGCCCATTGAAGCGGCGCTTGATACGTATCCGGCGGCTGGGAACACCGCTCCCGACGTACCGACCGCGATGAAGACGTCGCAATCCTCGACGGCCCTGCGGGCCATCATTTCGATTTCCATGTCCAAGGGTTCGCCGAACAGTACGACGTCCGGTCGTAAAGGGGCGCCGCATTCGGGGCACAGCGGGATGGTGTCGCTGTGATCCTCGAGGTCCTCGAAGGCCCGTTGCGACGACGCGCAGTCATTGTTGGAGCATCGCGTGAGGAACAGGGAACCATGTATCGGAAGGACATTTTCGTTGCCCGCGCGTCGGTGCAGACCATCCACGTTCTGGGTGACCAGCGTGAACCTGCCTCGGCTCCTCAGCCTTTTTTCGAGCCTTGCCAGGGCGAGATGCGCCGGATTCGGCTGGCTCCTCAGCGCGAGTTTCCTCAATTCGGAGTAGAGCTTCCATGCCGCTTCAGGGTCCTTGAGGAAACCCGGCAGGGTTCCCACTTTCTCGATGTCGTACCTGCTCCACAGACCGTCACTGTCGCGGAAGGTGCTGATTCCGGATTCGGCCGAAACCCCTGCGCCGGTCAACACCGCCACCGACATGTCGTGGCGTAGGGCCAGGTTTGTTGGTCCGCCCTGGTTGATCAATTCACCCCCCAGCGTCATGACGATATTCAAGCGGACCGATGAAAAATGCAAATCGGCATGTTCGGGCAAACAGAGAGCTGAATGGGAGACAGGGGCTATGAATTGCGGGCAGCTTAAACTAGACTTACGCCTCGGCCCTGAAAGGGCCGGTTGCGGCAATGTCCTGGTCGTGCAAAGACCGGATCAGAGGTGAGATGGTGCTGTTCAACCAGCAGTTCGGTGGATTCGACACAAAGGCATTTGAGGCATTTGAATCGAGAAAATGGTCCTCAAACGTGTTCAATATGGAGAGGCTCAATGTCAGGGAGCAGATGAAGGCCCTGGGCGAGATATTGGAGGGGCCTCTTTCAAATCTGCACAGATTCTACTGGGAGGTAACCACCCATACTCCCAGTATTTTCAACGGTAGAAGCGTCAGCGAGATGGTGTTGTACTTTACCAGGAATCTGGAGGAACAAAGGGCCATCGTGCCGTTGCTGGACAGCAGAATATCGTTGCCCGACCAGATCTCGGATGCTGGGGAGCATCACCGACATGTGACGCTTGTGGTCAGAATCGACCATGAAGGTTGTGACGTGGGGCTGATGCTTCACTCGACGGCGTGGCTCGACGTGATGAACCTGTTGAATCGGTGCCGGGTTCCCTTTGAAAGAACCAACTTCGTGAATCTGGTGCGCTCGCTGCAATCGG
>JAADHL010000092.1 GCA_013151875.1 Deltaproteobacteria bacterium | reverse complement strand
GATAGGCGGGCGGTTTTTTCGGCTCATGGTTTTTGTACATCGGCGCCAGGAACCGGAATTTCATTACGGGTATGAGTTCAGCCAGCGCGTCCAGGAATCGACGCTGCTGGAATCTGGAATGAAAAAAAACGGCCACTTCCTCTCGCACTTTGGGGTCCGAAAGGTCCTTGTGGACCGCCGGCAGCTTGGTCTTCAGGAACGGGATATGCCACCCGAAGGCGCTTTTTACTTTTCCGGCGAAGTGACCCGGCGACACGGAAATGACGGCTGCGACTACGTTGTCGTCGAATATCCTACGCCCCTTCTGTTTGCCGGTTTTGGGGTCGAACGAGAACTCATATTCCTGGTAGCTTAGCCTGGGCGCCGACTGTCGCAGGTCATCGAGGATCAGGGGAATGTCCTCTGAATCGGGATCCAGGTCCTTCAAAGTCTGATAAACCGCGTCTATCGCGGCCTTGCCTTCCGCGAAGCAGGCTTCGCTTTGGACGCTGCCGCAATCACGAGGGGTTCCATTGCAGCAGATCCACTGATAATCCTGTACGACGTATATCTCCAGGTGGTTGTAGCGGCCTCTGACCACCGGGATGCGAAACAGTTTCTCGAGGTCCTCCAGCGGGATGTCCTTGGGCTGAAAGCGGTCCTCGAACCGGTCCTCGATCATCCTTGATACGAGGATGCGTGAATAGGCCTCCGAGGGAACCCGTCCATACGCGGGATCAGCGGCGACGGCATCCTGGGCCAGCACTTCCTCAGCCAGGAGCCCCTTCAGGATTTCCCGCGGATCGGCCCCGGCGCCCGCGTCGTCCAGCGCCTTGCGGAAGCGTCCGGCCGGGATGGGTATGCCGTTGACCTCGGCCACGACGGATTCGTCCGGTTTCAAGCCGGTCCATTTTTCACTCGATTCGATATTCAGCGAAGGCACGACCAAGGCTGACGATCTGTCGGTTTGTCCAGTGCCGCAACCGGAAAAAAACAGGACGATAGCCAACGATGCGATGCCTGCCGGCGAACGCTTCCACAGCGGCGCCGATGGCTTTCCAAAAGCAGGGACGTTGTGGCGCGGATATCCGGTCACACTAATTGCACTCGGGATCGAGCTTTCTCTGGTCCACCAGCAGGTACTGGTTGTAACAATAATCCGTGGAGAAACCCATCTTTGTCGTGGGGTTCCACAGGGTGGACAGCCTGTGACGTTTGGCGAAGAAGTAGGCCGGATCCAGGAACACCGTTCCCCTGGGCATCTTGTAGACGAAGAAGTTCAGATCGATTGTCGCCGCGGCCCATTTCCATGCCCAGGGGGGGCGGCCCTTGTTCGCCGACGCCGGGTCCACCGGATCGACGAATGCGCTGGGTATCTCCATGCCGTTGCCCATACGCCCTTCCGGGGCCTCATAGTCGTAGGTGTTGGTGAAGATTCCGTCCTCGGACACATGGTCCCGCCGTACCCACCATTCCCCCATCACGCTCTTGAGGCCGTAGTCCACGCCGTCCAGCGTGGCCGGGAACCCCTTTTCACCCTTTTTAATCGCAGTCGGATTCCCGCTTTCGTAGGCGTAGCGGACGGTGGTCAAAGTGGACTTGATGCCGTCGTTTATCTGGCATCGCTGGTCCAGCAGGCCTTCGGACACGGTGTGGTTCCACAGGCACGACTCGTGGGTCTGGGCGGTGAGGTACGCGATATAGTGCCCCGCAGGGAACAGGGTTGCCTGAGGGAACGTCCAGTTTACGCCGTAATAGGCGTTTCCCTTGTCGTCCACGATGCCGGATTCATCGGTAACGTACGATCTGACCTCTTCGTTTGAGCCCGACAGGAAGTAGGTCTCGACGGCTATTGGGCGCTCGGTCGGGTACTTGGCCACCACCACCGTGGCGCCGGAAACGTCGTTTCCGAAGGCGTCCGTGCCGCCGGCCACCCCGAACCTGAGGGGCCAGAAGAAAGCGTACCTGATGAAATAGTGGCTCTTGGTCTCGGTCACGTCGTAATAGACCCAGGATTTGACCTCGGTGGCCTTCTTTATCGAGTTGTAGTTGTCGTTTGCCTTCCAGTTGCCGTCGAAATCGAAAGAGGTCAGATAATCGAAATGAGGCGCGTCGGTCTTGGTGGACTGGTAGATGATGGGCGAATACTTGGCGGCAAGGTCCTTGTATCCGGCCAGGTCGGGCGGCAGGGTCGTTGAAAACCCAAAGTAGAACCAGTCCTCGAGCCCGTTGCCGGCCTTGTCCTGGATGATCGATTTAAGAGTCACTCTGTACGGTGAAGCCAGCATCAATTTGGCGGCCGGATCCGGCGTGAAGGTGACCGTGAAGGCGTCTTCGTCGTAGGTGTATGTTCCGGGCACTTCCTTGCCGTTCAGGTCCTGGACCATGAAGGTGTTCTTGTCCACTGTCTCCTTGAACCTGATGCCCTCGCTGAAGGTCACCTTGATGGTGAAGGGTACTGCGACTCCGGTTGCCTCGTCGGCCGGTTCGGTCTTGACCACCTTGGGAGGCGTGTCATCCGCTATCAGGTCCTTGAAATGGATGTCCTTGGAGGATTCGTCCTCGGCGACGTCCTGGGGGGACTCGTCCGGTTGACCCTTGTCAAAAACGATGTCCTGGGCCTGGACATCGCTGTCCGCGGCCGCCGTATCGATTCCCCCGTCCGTGGCCACGGGCCCGGACGTATCACACGCCAAGGCCGTCATTGTAATAAACAGAGCCAGTGTGAACACCTTCGGATACATGGCTGACCTCCCTGCAGTCGTCCAGGAATTTCGCAAATGAACGTCAGGTTGTCAATCGGTAATAACGGGTCGGCGCCCTTGTTCGATCCTGGGACGCGCGGTCATTGTGTGGGTATGTATCGTGGGATTGGCGGTCCAGACCAGCCGCTGGGGATCGCCCTGCGTCCATCTGGTCCTCCCGTCCGAGACATCAACGGTGAAGCCATTTGAGCCCCCGGGCAGAAATATCACGGTGTCCGAGACCTCCGTTCCCTGGCGGAGGGTCAGCACGTATTCACGTCGCTGGTCGATGATGCTGCGATAACCGAAAGCGACCGGCTGACCAGCTATCCGGTCCGGGGTGGGGTGCGGGTTCGTGGAAAGCGCGGCGTCGAGGGGAATGAACGCACAGGCCATTGCTTTATCCAGGGCATCCATCGACGGGCCTCCAGAGTCGCTCTTGACGACAAATACAACTGGATTGCGTGTTGTTGGATTGCGTGCTGTGGATGATGCCATGTCGCTGGGCCCTACCCACCTGTCGGGATGCATGACGGTAACGGTTCCTTCCACTAAATGCGTCTTTCCTGGATTCATCTTTCTGGGGTCTTCCTGCCCAGATTCTTTCATCGCCGGGATCCCTGTAAGCGGCGCCGTCATGCCGGGCGGGGAGCGGATGAACAGAAGGGCGTTGCCGTCGGCCGACCTCAGCGACGCGGCGAACCGTCCCTGGAACGCGGCCGTCGCGGCCATGCAGTCGTCAAGGCCCATTGCCAACCAGGCGGTAGGTCCGCTGAGGCAGCCGGGCGTTTCGTACAATTCGTAGCCGATCAGCGCCGGATGGTTTCTCAGGGAGGCCGCCAGCGAGGTCCAGGAAGAGATCAGGTGGTCTTGCAGTGACGTGTTGTCAGGTGTCCATGCACCGCCCAGAAAGTCCAGTAGGAAGCGGGCGATGATGGGCGGTTTTTTCACTCGATCCCAAAGACCTTTCGGGCATAAAGACGACCGATACGGCCCCCTCGGGGACCTCGATGCCCAACCAGGGATTACGGGCGGGCACTCCGAAACGTGCGAAAGAGGATTTGCCAGGACGACGCCCATCCGAAAGCTGAAGGCCATGTCCATCAT
>JAADHL010000293.1 GCA_013151875.1 Deltaproteobacteria bacterium | reverse complement strand
CTGCTGGGCATGGGCTGCGCGATGATATCCAAGGCCACGATAGGTCTGGCTCCTTTCATGGCAACTCCAATGGCCCAGGTCGTTCTTACAATACTTTTCGTGGCTCTGTTGGGCTTTGTTGTAAGCTCGATTTCCAGATTCACGTTACTACAGGGACTGGCCTTCGCGGCGACATGGGGCGCATGTCTGATCGCGATCGGACGCCTCACAGCCCGACTTGTAGGCATACCTTCAAGCTAGAAACTCGATCGAGGTGGCACGTAAGCCGGGTTCTGTTCCGCGCCGCGGTTGCCCGGGGCGCGGCGGCGACCATTCCTCCAGGACCGGCCTTGCGGCCGGCCTCCAGCAACCATACCCGGGGACATCGGGCGGGCCGCCCGTCCCCTGTTCGGTCTTGCTCCAGGTGGGGTTTACCGACGCCCGTGTCGCCACGGACGCCCGTGGGCTCTTACCCCACGGTTTCACCCTTACCCTGCGTCGCCCGCCGGAAGACCGGCGAGCTTTGAAGGGCGGTCTGGTTTCTGTGGCACTTTCCTTGGGGTCGCCCCCACTGGGAGTTACCCAGCACCCTGCCCTGCGGAGCCCGGACTTTCCTCCCGCGAACGCCCATCGACGCCCACCGGCGGCCGCCCGTGCCACCTCGACCGAGGTTGAATTGTATCATGCATGCGGCGGCGCCGCCCTACTTCAGGATCTTGAAAGGGGCCTCTTTCATGATCTCACGCTCCAGCTCGTCAAAGGACCCTCCACCCCCGGGCAGAACCGAAGTGGCTGAACCCAACACATGCACCGCCACCCACCCGACCACGACCAGCAGCACCACTACATTGGCAATCGTAAGCGCCACCTTCAGCAACTGGTCCAGTTCGCGCGCCTGGTCCTCGGACAGGCGGGTCAACGATTCCTCCAGGGTACCGCTCCGTTCGGCCCCGGCCAGCGCCACCTTCGCCGCCTTCGGCAACACGCCGGTATTGTCAAGGGCCCGAGCGAACTCCTCGCCACTGGCAATACGGGATGACGCATCCTTGCAAGCGGCGGCTGCGGTTGGGTCGGCAACGGAAGACCGGGCGATTTCCAGGGCGTCGTGAACCCCCAATCCAGCGGAAAACGCCATGGCCAGGCTGTTGTACAGGTCGGACCAGACCCTGCGCCGATACAGGGGTCCAATACCCGGCGCCCACCATGCGAATTTCCTGACGGCCCCCTCCCAGCCGAAAAGCTCCACACAGAATCTCAAAACCACAACCAGACATACGCCACCGGCCATCCAGGCCAGTCGGGATCCCACATCCGCAAAATACAGTCCGGTTCCCCCGAGGAAGAGCTTCGGCAAGGGCATCAAAAACGCGCTGGTGACAAGCAGCAACACAGGGTACACGGAACCCACGGCGAGTTTGCGGCGGAACTGGGATGTCCTCCTCCAACCCGCAGCAATTCGGTCGAGGACATCCGACAGTCGCCCGGTTCTTTCGCCCGCGGCCACCGCCCCCTGTTCGGAGGGGCGAAAAAGGGGGCCGGCAAGCTTCACGGCCTCGCCCAGCGTCTCGCCGCCTTCCAACGCCTCACGCACCCTCCTCAAGGATTCACCCAGGCGTTGACTGGAAACCGTGGCCTCGATTTCATCGATTGCCTGGATGATGGGTATCCCGGCCCTGGTCAACCTGGCCAACTGTTCGACGACCGCGATCCTTGTCCCCGCCGAAAGGCGGCGCCCACGCCACAGATCGCGAATACGGGCCAGCATTTCCTGCAAGGGTTTTTTCTTGATTTTCGGAGTCATGAATGAAGGACCGGACGAACGGCCACCTGGGTTCCGGGCCTCTTTTCCAGATTCTAGATGCAATCCGAGGGATCCACGCACTGTGACAAAGAAATCAGCAGTTCCTGGGGTTCACCGCCGGGCAGCCCGCCCGGTATGGTCTTGAGCACGGCCTTGCCGCGAAAGATCCTGGCGTCGGACGAATCCAGGCCGAACAGGTCGAACGACAGGTCGTCATTACCCCTCAGCCCCTCGATGAGGATCCCCCCGTCCTTGGCGATCTTGGGATCGCTTTTAAAGGGATCGCAGTCGAAAGTTTCCCTGTAGACGTTATTTGACGTGGTATCGAAGACGTTTACTTCCACCCGAGCCACACCGTTCTTGGTGCACAGATCGCCGTTTGTGAATTTCCAGGTAAGCAGAATCAGCGCCTTCTTCAGCTCCAGGCTTATGACCGGAAGGACCGTCTCCTGGTCGCCGGGAACTTCGACTCTATCCGGCAAGGTGCCTGAATAATAGGCGTTTCCGTCCGAATCCAGCCCATCCAGCACCACCTCGTAGCTGCCGGCGGGCACGCCTTCGATAAGCACCCCCTCGACACCCGAACCGCAGCCGTAGGTTCTGGACGCCTCGAGAATATCCACGTCTCCGTCCAGCAGGTGGATCGCAATGTCCTTGACGTCGGCCGATTCGCAGGTGGTGCCGCCGATGACCCAGCGGACTCTGAGGGAACCACTGCCCGCGTCGGGTCCGCATCCGGCTGACAGGGAAAGCAATCCCACCGTCAACATCGCCTGCATAACCATTTTCATCGGTCCATCTCCTTTTTTGACGGGCACATGATCCGGCCTTACGATCTTATCGGTTCAGGAGGGACGGTGTCAAAGAATCTGCCCACATTCACCATTTGCTTCGGCGCATGCGCCGCGGTCATTGCCTGTTCAGCAATACAGGGCTGCAGCGGGGCCTCACGCGGGGCCGAGGTAACCGGGCCCTACCTGCACCCGACCCTGCAAAGACCGCATAGGCCCCTTGTCGCGCTGACCCCAATGCCTCCCCCTCCCGAAAAAATGAAACCAAGGATCGACGACAGGTCCCCAAAACCCCGAACAGCGGCGCGGCCTGCACCGTCGATGGTGGCCAGGGACGCCGCCGGGGGATACAGGCTCCCACCACTCGCGGCGAACATCGATATACGCCGATCCGAGATCGTCAAATCCGTCATCCGGTTGCTTGGTGTACGGAGGTCGTTTGACGACCGCTCATTTCTGGGACACGTTCTGAAAGTGAATGACCTGCTGCCCAAAGGGGCCGGCGCCGCCACATTCACGGCCGCCGACTTCTTGACGATTGCCCGGTCCCAGGGACGCATGACGACGCCGTCCGCGGCCCTGCCGGGCGATATAGTCCTATTTAGGTGCGTGGAGGCTTGCGGATACCCACCCGGTGATCCCATCGCGGCCGGCGTGGTGGAACGGGTCTATGGCGAAAGGCTGGAATTTATCGCGTACGTGGATTCCAGGGTCCGGCGCTGTTACTCCGGCGGCAAGGCCCCGCGTAGGGGCACAATGCCCGTGAAAGAGCTGGTGGGATTGGTGTCGATTGGTCGCTGAATACCAGATCAGACACGTGTAAACAGGTGCTCTACACTCTTCCAAACAAGATCGGCGACATCGTCGGCGGGCAGATTGCCGTCGAGTTCCACCAGACCCGCGTCCCCCAACAGACGGATGGATTCACGGTAGGCAAGCGCAACTCGTTGAAGCGTTCGAGGTGTCTCGAATATCTCTTTCGCATCCGACCTGGAATTGATCCTGCCGAACGCGACTTCCGGCTCGCAGTCAAGGTAGATGGTCAGGTCGGGACGCGGCGCAAAGGAATTGATCCGTTCCACCCACTCACGCGGTGCATCCATGCCCTGGTAGGCCAGATAGGACAAGACATAGCGGTCGCAGATGACCGTCCCGCCATTCGTCAGATGGGGCTTGATTTCGCAGGCCACGTGATCGAGGCGATCCGCGGCGAACAGGAGGGCAAGGGCCACACGGTCGAACGGCGCGTCATCACCGGTCGG
>JAADHL010000247.1 GCA_013151875.1 Deltaproteobacteria bacterium | reverse complement strand
AAAGGATGACAGCCACGCCTCGGGGCTGGTCAACGCCGGCGTCTACGTCATGGAACCGCTGGTGCTGAAAGACATTCCCGCCGGCAGGGCGCTCTCTTTGGAACGGACCGTGCTGCCGCTTCTGCTGGCACGGGGGGAGAGGTTGCAGTCCGTGGAGGTTCACGGGCACTTTTTCGACATCGGCACACCAGAGAGTTACGCTGCATTTGCACGCTTCACGCTGCGACCGCGCGTCCAAGGTGGTATGGATCGTGGGGAATCTCTGAACGGAGGCACGCCATGAACAATCTCATGGACCTCATCGAAAGCACCTGGCGGGAAAGCCTGGACGTTAAAAAGTCGCTGCGCCCGCTCTTTCCGGACATCGCGCGTGCGGCTGAACTGCTGGTCGAATGCTACAAAAAAGGCGGCAAGGCCCTGTTTTTCGGCAACGGGGGCAGCGCGGCGGACGCCCAGCACTTCGCGGCCGAGCTGGAGTGCCACTTCCGCTTCGACCGCCCTCCTCTGCCTGCCATGGCCCTGCACGCCAACACCTCCACTCTGTCCGCCATTTCCAATGACTACGCATTCGACGATATTTTCGCGCGCCTGCTGGAGGCCCACGCCCGGCCGGGAGACGTGGCGGTTGCCATCTCCACCAGCGGGCATTCCGCCAACGTACTGCGAGCCGCGGCCCTGAAAACAAAACTGGACATCGGACTGATCGCGCTGACCGGCGCGGACGCAGAGGCCCTGGCGCCGTTCGCGGACGTGGTGCTGGCGGTGCCGTCCAAGGTCACCGCGCGCGTACAAGAGGCCCATGAGCTGATTGGTCACATCCTGTGCGACTGGGTTGAACGCAAGCTGTTTCATACCGATGAGTAAATCTCGGCCGGCATTATTCCTGGATCGGGATGGCGTGATCATCGAGGACCGTGGGTACGTCCATCGCCTCGATGACATCGTTCTGCTGCCGGGGGCCGCCCAAACCATCGCGCGAATCAATACCCTTGGCATTCCGGTTGTGGTGATCACCAATCAGGCCGGGATCGGTCGCGGGCTTTACACGGAGGCGGATTTCCAGGCAGCACAGAGGCACCTGGCCCGGTTGTTGTCCCACTTTGATGCCCGCCTGGACGCCACCTACTTCTGCCCGCACCACCCTGAGCACGGCAAAGGCGCTTTCCGGGTCGTGTGCGAGTGCCGCAAACCCAGACCTGGTCTGCTGCGGCGCGCGGCCGGGGAGATGCATCTGGACCTGGCGCGCTCGCTCATGGTGGGGGACAAGGCGTCCGACCTGTGGGCCGGCCGGGCCGCGGGCTGTGGCGCTGTTCTGGTGCGTACAGGATATGGCGCACGGGTCGAGACGGACCTGGCGCGCGAATCAGGGGCGCCGATCTGGGACGACGTGTTCGATTCGCTGGGCGCCGCGGCGGATTTCCTGATGACCAGGTTCAGGGAAAAATAACACGGGGAAAAACAACAATTGTCGAATGCCTCCCATATTCCCAACCAGTTCATCTTTGTCTGGGACGACGTATTCTTTCCATATCCCGCCTACCTGGCAATCAAGTCGGCGGCGGTGCAATGCCAGCCGAAGCGCATATTGCTGTTGAAGACGCCTCAACTGGACGGTGTGGAAAACTTCGAGCGGCTGCGACGTGAATTGCCGTGCCTGGAGCCGGTCGACATAGATCTGGAGGGCTGGCTGGAGGAGGCGCGTCTGTCGTGCTCCAAGGAACTGCTGGCGGCCTACTCCTTCCTCAAAAAGCGGCGCTTCCACGGCTCCGTCTCGGACCTGCTGCGGACGCTCAAGCTCTATCTCGAAGGGGGCATTTACCTCGACACGGACACCCTCACACTGCGCGACCTGGCGCCGCTGCGGTCGCAAGGGGGATTTGTGGCCGAGGAGCACATCCTGGTCACCAGCGCCGTCTACAAGCGGGCCTCCCGCTGGCGCTACCTGCGCACCGGTCCGCTGACAGCGGTGCGGCACCTGTGTTCGCGCCTGCCCTTCGGCGAGGTGTTCTTTCTGGCAATCGCCCCCCTGTATGCTCGGGCGGTTCACAATGCCGTAATGGGCTTTTGCAAGGGACACCAACTGCCGAAAGACATGCTGCTGCGCATCGCCGAAAATTACCCGCGCCGCCCGGAACGCTATCCCCTGCTGGGGCCTGACACGGTACAGGACCTGATGGCGGAAAGGCGCTATCCCGACGTAACCGTCTACCCCCCGCGCTGCTTTTCCCCACTTGGGCCGACCATGACCTACCAGTACTTCCACCTGTGGGGCAAACGGCATGTCAACGCCCTGGCCCGACGCGTGGTGCGACCGGATACCCACGTGGTGCACTGGAGCAACAACGCCACCATCGCCCGATCCATTCCGCGCAACGACGATGAACTGCGGGACCTGGCCGACAAACAGCTGTTCGCGCGCCTGGCCTTGCAAGCGGCATTCGGGCCATGCAACCGATCGGAATGACTCCCACGGCCGGCTGTCAATCATCTCTCATTGTAGGCATCGATACCGCGCTTAAGCAGGTCCATGGCAATGGCCAGATGGTCCTCCTGGAGGACATAGGCGATGCGGATCTCGTCGCGGCCCAGGCCGGGCGTGGCGTAGAAACCTGCGCCAGTGGCCAGCATGACGGTGGCGCCGTCGTGCTTGAAATCATCGAGCATGAAGGCGGCAAATGCATCCGCGTCGTCCACCGGGATGCGGGGCATGACATAGAACGCGCCCTCGGGCCGCGCGCAGACCGCGCCCTCAATATCCGCCAGCGCGCCCATGACCAAGTCCCGACGCCTGCGGTATTCATCGATCATGGGCGGCACGTATCGATCAATGACGCCGTACCCGGCAATCGCGGCATATTGATCGATTGTCGGGGGACACAGACGCGACTGACCGAATCTCAGGCAGGCCTCAATCACGGAGGGGTTGGGGCTGCACAGAAAGCCGATGCGCGCCCCACAGGCCGAAAACCTCTTGGAAATGCTGTCAACCAGGACCACCCGTTCCAAGGCGCCCGCATCGGCGGCCACTTCCAGCACGCCCACGTGCTCCACGCCGTCATACACGAATTCGCGATAGACCTCATCCGCCACCAGGAACAGGTCGTGTTTTTTCACCAGGTCCACCAGGACCCGCACCTCGCCGCGTCTCAAAATGGTCCCCGTGGGATTGGATGGCGAGCAGTACAGGATCGCGCGTGTCCGGGGCGTGATCGCGGCCTCTATCCGGTCGATGGAAGGCGGGCGATAACCGTTCTCGACGCTGGTGGTTATCGGCACGAGGCGCACGGACGTGATATGCGCGAACCCGGCGTAGTTGGTGTAGAAGGGCTCGAAGACGATGATCTCGTCGCCCGGATCGCACAGGGCCGCCATGGCAAACAGGATCGCCTCACTGCCCCCGTCCGTGACCAGGACATTGGAGGGATCGACCGGCGTTCCCAGGTTTGTCAGATACCGCGCCATTGCAGAACGCGTTTCGGGCAGGCCGGCCGACGGGCCGTACGCCAGAACCGTCTCGTCGAACCCCCTGACCGCTTCCAGCATCTCGGGCGGCGTGGCGATGTCGGGCTGACCGATGTTCAGGCCATAGACACGCGTACCCCTGGCCTTGGCAGCATCCGCAAGTCCGGCCAACTTCCGTATCGGCGACGCGGGCATCGTTCGTCCACGCTGGGACAGGTCCATGTTTTCCTCCACAGCCTTCACCATCCTAATTCATCGCGGCGACAGGGACAATCAACCCGTCAGTACGGCGGGATACCTTTCGATGATTGCTATCGTGGGAAATGTCCCTAGAATTGAGGGGGTGGATGCGATGGCTTCAGAAGGGATGCCGGTCCCGGGTGAATC
>JAADHL010000142.1 GCA_013151875.1 Deltaproteobacteria bacterium | reverse complement strand
CGGCGGCCCCCTACCTGGAGGCGACAGAAAACCCGGTTCCCGCCATGATCAAGGCGGTCGAGGCCCAAGATAATATTGAGGTCATGCTGGGCACCACGATCGACGAGATCAACGGAGCGCCGGGTAAGTTCGACGTCAAGGCCGGGGGACGGGAATTCAAGGCGGGCGCCATCGTGGTCGCCACCGGGTTCAAGCCCTACGACGTGTCCAACCTGGGTCACCTGGGATACGGCAAGTCACCGGACGTGGTCGGCAGCGCCCAGTTCGAAGAGATGGCCAAGGAGGGCAAACTCGTCAGGCCGTCGGACGGCGCGCCCATCAAGAAAGCCGTCTTCATCCAGTGCGCGGGTTCGCGTGACCCGGAGCACCTGCCCTATTGCTCTTCCACCTGCTGCATGAACTCGCTGAAGCAGGCCAACTACCTGCTCGAAAATGACGGGGATGCACAGGCGTTCATCGTCTACAAGGACATGCGGACGCCGTCGCTGTACGAACAGTACTACGAGGCGGCCCAGCAATCGCCCGGCATCATGCTGACAAAGGGCGAAATCGCGTCCGTGGAGCCGAACGGCAACGGTTCGGTGAAAGTAACGGCGACTAACACCCTTCTGGGCGATGATATCGAGATCGAGGCCGACTTGGTGGTACTGGCCCAGGGAAAGGTCCCTGTCATGGCGGAGGACGGCATCCTCAACCTGACCTACCGAAAGGGCAAGGAAGTGCCGACCCTCAAATACGGGTTCCCGGACTCCAACTTCATCTGTTTCCCGTACGAGACCGCGCGCACCGGCATCTATACGGTGGGGTGCGTACGTCAGCCCATGGATATCGCCCAGTGCGGCGAGGATGCCGCGGGCGCGTCCCTCAAGGCCGTCCAGTGCATTCACGCAACAGGCGGGGGAGTCGCGGTTCATCCACGCGCTGGCGACATGTCCTACCCCGAGTTCTTCCTGCAACGCTGCACCCAGTGCAAGCGCTGCACCGAGGAATGCCCCTTCGGCACCCTGGATGAGGACGAAAAGGGAACGCCCCTCGAAAACCCCACCCGCTGTCGACGTTGCGGCATATGCATGGGCGCGTGTCCCGAACGCATCATCGGCTTCAAGGACTACAACGTCGATATGATCGGCAGCATGATCAAGTCGGTGCACGTCCCGGACGAATTCGAGGAAAAGCCGCGTTACATCGGCCTGATATGCGAAAACGACGCATATCCGGCCATGGACATGGCGGGCCTGAACCACGTGGAGTACAGCCCGCTGGTGCGGTTCATCCCCGTGCGCTGCCTGGGTTCGGTCAACCGCGTCTGGATTGCCGACTCTCTGTCCTCGGGCATAGACGGGCTGATCCTGATTGGCTGCAAGTACGGCGACGACTACCAGTGTCACTTCCTTCAGGGCTCCGAGCTGTGCAACAAGCGGATGGAGAATGTTCAGGAAGACCTCCAGCGGCTGATGCTTGAATCAGAACGGATCAAGATCGTGCAACTGGCGATCAACGAGTACGACAAACTTCCCCAGATCGTCAACGAGTTCGTGGAAGAGGTGAACAACCTCGGACCGAACCCGTACAAGGGATTTTGATATCGCCGTCGCGGGGCGCGACGACATCGCCGCGACGGTGGAACCGACAGGCTTCGCCTGCGGCTCAACTTCGACTCGTTCCTAGCGCGAGGTGACTGATGAGTACAGGAACCATAAGACCCAATCTTGATTTCACCAAGGATGTCATCGCCCAGGGCGGAGACGACCTGAAGAAGTGTTATCAGTGCGCCACCTGTTCGGTGGTCTGCCCGTTGTCCCCTGACGACAGGCCATTCCCGCGCAAGGAAATGATGTGGGCGCAGTGGGGCGCCAAGGACAAGCTGCTTGCGGACCCGGACCTGTGGTTGTGCTACCAGTGCAATGATTGTTCTGTCCAGTGCCCCCGCGGGGCCAGACCGGGTGATGTGATGGGCGCCCTGCGGAAAGTGGCCATCGCGGCGTATTCGGTCCCGTCCTTCATGGGCAGGATGGTTCAGAATCCTTCCTGGTTCATGGTCCTGATAGCCGTGCCGGTCCTGCTGCTGGGATTCCTGCTGACCCTGGGCGGCGGCGCGGAGCACGCATGGGGCTGGGCCCAGTTCGCCAGCCCCACTACCGAGCACGGCGGTTATGTCTTTGATGCCTTCGTACCCCATTTCATCATCTACTCGGTTTTCGTGCCCGCCTCCATCCTGGCGGTTCTGGCCTTCATTGCCGGAGGAGTCAGGATGTGGAAGGGGATGAAGGAGGCATTTCCCGCCACTGACGCGTCACCCCAGGGCGGTCTTGTCGATGTGATCAAGGACATACTGGCCCACCGTCATTTCGACAGCTGCGAAGACTCAAAGTGGCGGACGTGGGCCCACTACGGATTTCTGTACGGCTTCGGTCTGCTGGCACTGACCACGTCCGCGACCATCGTGCTGATGTACGGCTTCAACCTGCCCCCTCCACTGCCCTTCAGTCCGTCCCACTTTTTCGATGGTCTGCTGTGGAAGATCTGCGGCAACATAGGTGCCGTCATCCTTATTTCTGGTTGCATCCTGACGATCCTGAAGCGGACGTCGGACGGCGTGGACACCCTGAAGAGCAGTTTTTCGGATTGGGCGCTGGTGCTGGTGATCCTGGTCATCGGCCTGACTGGATTCGGGGCGCAATTGCTGCGGCTCTGGTCCAGCGCGGCGGCAAGCGGCGCCTTGGCAAAGGTGGCCTATGTCACGTACTTCATCCACCTGGTGTTCGTGTTCTATTTGATCCTTTACGCCCCCTATTTCAAGCTGGCCCACCTCGTCTACAGGACCATCGCCCTGGTCTATGGTCGCTCGATCGGGCGCATGCAAAAGGAAGAAGCAGCGGCTTGATTCAGCACGTAATTCGCGCGGGCAAAAATCTAGATACCCAGGATGGAGTGGATCAGGTCCCTGGCCTCGACCTCCTTTCCATCGGCAATCAATGAAAGCGCTTCGGAATCGAGGACATCGCCGATAAGTCCGGTCACCACCGATCCCTTCATTCCCCTGTTGAGCAGGTCGGGGCGGGCGTCGGACAGGATGCGCGTCAGCACCGACCACTCGGTTCCGAACTGGCCCTCCAGGCGACGCCTCAACGCGGCGGCAAGGCCCGGCGACCTGGCATTTGTAGATACGCTGATCACCAGGGGATCACGTATCACGCACGCCGGCAAAGTAAAATCGCAGGCCAGGGGATCATCGGCTACGTTTATCAGAATTCCCCTGCGGCGGGCCTCATCGGCCACGCCCCGATTCGTTCCGGTATCGTCCGTGGCCGCGAACGCAATCACGACCCCATCGAGGTCACCGGGTTCAAACCCGCGGGCGCGATGTTCGATGGCGCCGCGATCACTCAGTTTCCCCAGTTCCGGGGTCACGTCTGGACTGACCAGGGTGATCCGAGCCCCGGAGTGCAGGAGGCGCTCCACCCTTCTCTGGGCCACCATGCCGCCGCCCACCAAAAGCACCCGGCTGCCTTCCAGCATCAAATGAATCGGGTAGAGCATGGAGTTGCCCACCAGCTTGCCGATGTGCCGTCCGGGGGTTTTCCCGGAGGTCCGTTCCAAGTCGCGATGAGTCTGTTCGAGTCGTGATTTCGCACCCACCACAGGTCCGACCAGGAAAACGGCGGGCGGTTCGATGCCCGCCTCCTCGGCCTCGGATGCGATGTTCTTTAGGGTCGAAAACAGGACCCGTTCACCCGGCCAGTATGCCTGCTGAATCAGCGTGGCCGGCGTGTCGGGCGGTTTTCCGTGTTCCATCAGCAGATCGGTTATCCTGCCCAGGTTCCTGACCCCCATCAGGACCGCAAGGGTGTCCATTCTGGCA
>JAADHL010000328.1 GCA_013151875.1 Deltaproteobacteria bacterium | reverse complement strand
CCCTTTCAACGGCCAGACGGTCGGATCGAATGCATGCTCAGTGCCCGCCCACAGCGCCAGCGATTTCCGCAACAGCTTTGCCACGTCGTCGGATACGGTCACCTGGCCCTTGGATGTGTCGGCATTGATTCGTCCCACCTCGGACCTGGGGTCAAAGGCATTGACGACCGAGCCCACCCGCCTGAATTCCCGCCAGGCCGCCTCGGCCAACTTGTCCATCCGGTCCTTTCCCGCCTTTGGCACGGCGAATTCGATCCTGGAGGGGATGCCGTCGTAGAGGTCGCGGTTCTGTCGCAGCCACGCAAGCCCGGATCCCAGGATATTGAGGACGTGGTCCAGATCCCTTCGGGCAGCGGCGTCGTTGGGGCGAAGGACCAAAGCGGCCTCCAGGGCATCGCGGGCCGAGGCCATGTCGCCCGTTGCAATGTAAAGAGCGGCCAGGTTGTATTTCAGCCTGAACGAGCGCTTGAAGGCACCCGACGCCTGTTCCAGCACTCTGACCGCCAGGCGGCCCATGCCCCTGTCGTACATGGCGGCCGCGAGCCTGGACGCCCTGTGCTGGGGCCTGGATACGCCTTGCACACCGGCAAGCACGTCACGCCACAGTTTCACCTTCCCGCGGGCCAACTCGTCCCGGGGATCGATCTCGCGGGCGCTGAAGAACGCCTTCAGGGCCTCCTTGAACCTCAGACCGCGCTCGAAGAGCAGGCCCGCGTTCAGGAAGGTCTTGGAATTGTCGAAGTCGATGCTCATGGCGCGATCCAGGATCGACGCGGTCTGCGTCACGTCTTTTTCATGGTTGACGGCCTTCATGAACAGGTAATCGCCGACCAGATTCCGGTCAAGGTATCTCAGCCGGCCAGGGCCGTCGATCCGCTCGAATTCGGGTATCGACCATTTCGTCCACGGGCGTCCAGTGAAATCCGAATCCCGGCGAACCAGCCGATACAACAGTCCGTCGGGCACCAGCTTCAACTCCGGGGCGCCCAGGTTGTGGTGATGCGTGAAATAGATCGGTCTGTTGTCCGGGTCGATCACCATGCTGGACAGTTCGTTGACACCCTGCAGCACCAGGGTGACATCCGGCCGAATCCCCTCGACATGATGAAGATAGATGAGGGGAAACAGCACATTGTCCCCCTCGGCGAACACGGTCGCGCCCTTTTCGACCATGTTCAGTATCTTCATGTTGAAGTCGCGGGCGAGATTCAGTCCCGAACGGTCGCCCTGCGCGAAGTTGAGAGCAAGCGCCAGCGCGGGCAAGGCCAGCGCCAGACCGACCGCCGCGGCGCGATTGCGAATCGGTTTGAGCACCTGGGCAAGCCCCAGGCTAAACACCATGAACAGGCCCATCCAGCCCGTAAGCATATAGCGGGGCCAGTGGAAGATGTCCGACCTGCTGCCGTGCGCCATCATCAGCGCCATGTTGGAGGCGAACAGATAGAGGCCCACCAGGGTTATCAGGGGTTGCCGAACGACGCCGACAACCAGTGCAACGGCCAGCAAAGCGGTCCCTGGCCATGTGAACTCGCCAGGCAGCAGCTCGACGTAGTGCAGGGCTACGGTCCAAACGTCGCGAGCGCCATGCACAAAACTCCGGGACCAGTAGTCGGTCCTTGCAAGGTAGTGATAGAGATTCGAAAGCGTGGATGGATCGCCCCAATTCTGGTAGGGCTCCAGCGAGGCGGTCAAGGGGATGTAAAGATAGATGGCCAGGCCTGGGACGCACCAGGCAGCCGCTTTCAACCGGGCGGAAAGAGAGCCTCCCCACACCCAGGTCGCGACGAACATCAGCGGCAACAGCACGATGGAGACCGTGTGATCGGCCATGGCGAGCCCAAAGAAAAGCCACGCCCTGGACAGGCTCCCGCCGTTTTCCCGATACAGGCGAGCGAGTTCGATGAGCGCCAGAAGGACGAGCACGCAATTGAGGGCGTACACGCGGGCGGAAGTGGCTTGGGACCACAGGCTGCCCGAAAACGCGAACAGCAGCGCAGCGCCCGCGGCCGCGTACCTGTCCCCGGCGAGGACGTACAGAAGCCGTCGGACCAGCACTACCGCCAACGCTGCGCAGATCGCTGAAAAGGCGTTCAAGGCCAGATCGGGCGAAAGGAAAAAAAAGACCGAAACAAAGAGCTTGCCCAGCAGGATATAGAGGGGATAGCCGGTTGGGTGGGCCAGTTCCAGGCGCGCTGCGGCCGTAATCAGTTCACCCGAGTCCCCGGTCGTGACGGATGGGGCCAGGGTGAACATGTAAACGACCAGGGCAAGCCCCCCTGTCAGGATGTCGTCGCGGTGTTCACGCGGATATCGACCCAGATTGTTCACCAGACCCGACACGTCCACTGCACGATGCCACCGGCTTTGACGGGCGTCAACACGGGCGACGCGACCGTACGGCGGAACATTTTAGTCCCGTCGGTTGTTCTGACGGTGAATGCGCCCTGAGTTCAAAGGGACCCGGGGCGTCTGCTTGAACCGGAATCGCCGGTTCTGATACTCTGATGGGACGCGAATGGGAGACCCGTATGGCCTTGAACGCAGTTTTGCCGGCGCTGTTGACGGCGCTGGTGTTTCAGTTCCCCGTGACGTTGACCTCTGATGCCCGTCCCGTTGCCGCCGTTGAACCTGAAAAGGTTCCGGATGACGTCGACCAAGACGAGGAGAAGGACTACTGGAAAGGTGTGGAGTTCGGACCCGAGGACTTCGCCGAGGTCCGCAGGTTCGTCAAGCTTTTCTATATCGACCCCAGCTACGACCGGCGCATGGCATGGGTCATGGCCGCCAACTTCGCGCTGCACGAGATGGATCCGGCCAGAGAGATACTTCCACGTGATTTTCTGGCGCGCAAGAAAAAGAGCAGGAAGGAGCGGAAGCGCTACGGGGGCAAGGTGACCCACCTGCGAAAGTCCGACCTGTTCGTGATCCACGAGGTGGGGGATCGGGACGATATCAAGGCCCCGACCGGTGTCTTGACCGCCAAGGAAATCAACAGGCGCAAGGAAGAGATGCGCCGTAAACAGGAAGAGCTGGAAAAGGCATTCGCGCGCGTTCCCTTCACGGAAGACGATTTCAACCGCGTCATGCGGTTCATCGAGGACCATCACGCCAAGAAAAACAAGGGTGAGAAGGGCAAGAACGGCGATTTCAAGCCCTATGTGGCCGCGACCAGGGGATACCTGGCATCCCTGGACCCCCACAGCACCATTATCTCCGCAAAGGCATGGGACGAAAGCACCAAGGCCACCACGGACAGCAGCTTCGAAGGCATCGGCGCGGTCCTAACCAGGAAGGGCAAGGACACGATCATCGAAACTCCCATGGAGGCCCAACCCGCATACAAGGCAGGCCTGCGGGCGGGAGACGTGATCGTGGCAGTCGATAAAAAGCCCGTGTCCGGCATGGCCCTGCACAAGGTGGTCAAACTGATACGGGGTCCCAAGGGCACGCCGGTGACCCTGACAATCAGGCGCATGGGCCTCCCAGGGGACAAGGATTTCGTAATCAATCGGGACCATATAGAGATCAAGAACGTTCAGCAGCACATGGTCGCCCATCACCCGGACATCGGCTACGTGAAGATCACCGGATTCGTGCCCACTACGAAGGAAGCCCTGGACCAGGCAATCAAATCCCTGGTCGAAAAGGCAAAAGGAGGGCGCCTGCGGGGGCTGATTGTGGACCTCAGGTACAACTCGGGTGGTCTGCTCCAGGAAAGCGTGGACGTTGCCGACGACTTTTTGAACAAGGGGGTCATCGTATCGGTAAAAAATCCCAGCGACCGTGATGAAGTCTACAAGGCCACTCCAGGATCGTTTGATTTCCCTGTAGTCGTGGTGGTCAACTCGTCCAGCGCCTCCGCGGCCGAGATCCTGGCCAGCGCCATAC
>JAADHL010000039.1 GCA_013151875.1 Deltaproteobacteria bacterium | reverse complement strand
GAAGGTCCTTAGTTTCCTGTTTCCCAGGGCCACCGAGGCCATGGCGTTCAGGACAAGGTCGGACACCCTGCCGTCCGGCACGATGGGTTCCGGGGCCCCGAACCACACCGTCCTTTCGAGCCGTTTGCATCGTACCGGCAAGGCCCTTGATGACGACAGTCTGATCAAGGCGCCGGTAAACCTCGCATCCGCGATGTCAGGAAACAGTTTCAAAAAGGCGCACACCGCCTGGCCGTCCAGGGAGGGCAGAACACGCGTCATCAAAGACACAACCGACCGATACTCGTGGTCCTTGTCTGCCTTCAGTGGGTCCGCCCCGATCATCCCCCGCAGCACCTGGCCAATGGCCCAGGCAGAATGCACAGCGACCCTTACCTCGGGTGAAGTCAGGGCCTTTTCAAGGACCGGCAGGCAGGCCGGATCCATGATGTCCACCAATGCATCAACCGCGGCGACCTTGTCATCCGTGGTTGATTCAGGCCCCTCAAGAACAGATTCCAGGATGGGAATCGCGGATGCATCGCCCATCCCCCCGACCGCGAATATCCATGCCCTTCTGACCGGCCCCCTTGCCTCCAGCACGCGGGCGGCTGGGTCGCCCAGCAGTTTTCTGAGCCGAGCCAGCAAGCCAGGTTCCCAACGACCAGCTTCGTTTCCCTGACCAAGGGTACTCACTGCAATTCTCATTCGCCGCGTCAGATGAGCCAGCGCCGCGACCGCGTCCGCCCTTACCGACTCGTCGTCGTCATCCATCAAACGCGCCAGCGGCCGCACCAGGTCCGTTACCGGCTCCCTGGCCATCTCGGCTATTCGACCTATGGCCCATCGTCGATCCTTGGGGTCGGGGGATCTGAGACCGGTGGAGTAAGTGCCGATCCTGGCGTAGTAGCCGAACCAGAAGTTGTCGGCTGCGGCGTTTGACCAGAAAAGGTTCGCCAGAACCGCTGCGAACACCAGACCTGTTCTGAAGAGAGCCGACGCAGTGAATCCGGACCATGCCCCGCCCGGTCCTGCGGCCAAATCCCTTTCCGGGGCGCCGCCGGGCGGAACGACAAGCGCCACCTGGAACCAACCTGCGGCCATCGCGAGGGTGGCCCACGCAAAGATCAGGGCGAAGTCCAGGGCCAGGCTCCCGGACGAATCCCGAACCCACGGCAGCGCAAACACGGCCATGCCCAGAAGCATGAGGGTCGAAACCGCTGCCGGAAGCATGTCAGTGATTCGTTTCAATACGATTCCGCGGGCGGTTCAGCCGATATCGACCGCCGAAAAGCCACGGATCCAGGCCCCAGCGGGTCATCTGGTCCTTTTCTTCCTCTTGCGGACCAGGTCCCGGGCCTGCTCGATCCAACCCTCGACCGTGTCTTTTCCAGGCAATTTGCCAAGGACGCCGTGAATATGGTTCTGTTTCCTGATCCGCTCAAGAAGCCGGGCGGGGTCTTCCTTGGACATCTGGGTCAAACGCCTCACCCCGGTCAGTTTCAGGACCCGGACGACCTTGGGCCCGACCCCGCGGATCCAGAGCATGTCGCAAAAGTCCCTCCACTCACGCACCTCGCCCCGCTGAACCTTGATCTTGCTGGCGAGCCTGGCAACCCTCCTGCCCGTGCGGGTGGCGTTGTAGAGGTCCTCGGTCGTCCGGATGTCCAGGCCCGCGAGCCGCTTGACCATCGTTGCATCAACCAAGTCTATGGAAGCCAGGTCGTAATGGCTTGCAAAGGCCGGCGCCGGCAGCAGGAAAAACAGCGCAAGCATGGGGAAAATCATCTTGTACATCAGGATCTCGCTTTATCGGAAAAACTGAAAGAACTAGAAGCCGCGTTCGGGCTTCATTGGGAAGAACACCGACACCCCCAGAAAGAAGGCCGGATTCTGGGTGAACTTCTTTTCGGATGAACCCTCCAGGGGGATATTCAGCGCCCGATAGACCATGTAGTCCTTGACGTCCAGATTCACGGACAGGTAATCCGTGGGGTGAAAACGGAATCCCCCGCCGACCATGAATACCCCGGTCGATTCGTTGTCCAGTCTGCCTATGCCGCGCACCAGGGCCCAACCGCCGCCGATGTCGATGTGCAGGTCGACATATCCCAGAAATTTGCGAAACAGGACGAGCTTGCCTGAAAAAGGCACGAACTCGATGTCGAGCAATGCCATGGCAGCCAATCCCGTGCGTGACATCGAGTACTTCTGGCCCGGATTCTGCTGGCCCCATTCCCCGGCATTGACCTCATTTTCGATACCGCTGGTCAGCGAGGAGGCGAAGGACACGCCGTAGGAGGCTTCCAGGCCCACGCCCAGCCAGTCCAGCACGTGATATTTGTATGAAATCTGGGTGAAAAGATTGATTGTGTACGAATCGGCCAGAGTCACCCCTTCGGCCAGGGTTATCTCGTGCCGTCCCTTTCGCATTTCCAGGGGATGACGCACCGCGGGTGCGTCGGCAATGCCGCCCGCCTTCGCATAGGCCTCCGCCGAGCCGAGCAGGACCAGCAGCAGTATCAAGGCAAGCCGCTTCATCGTCCAGCCTCCATCACTTCGGATAGACGTAGTCATAGTTGAAGGGCACAAAGAAACCCAGGCCCGTCGTAAAGACCACGTTGTTCACGAACTGGTCGTCACGGCTGTAGGTGCCCATGAACATGTAATCGCGGATCTCCGCGTTGAAACTCAGGAATTTCCAGATGCGGAACCTAAAGCCGAAACCGATGTTGCCCGTCACCTTGTAGTCGCTGGCGTTTATACGGGTGGCGCCCAGGCCGGCGGACAGGTGAAGGTCCCAGTTTATCGGACCCAGACCAAAGAAAAGAAATTTTCCGTACAGGGGAACGTAGGTCGTGTGCGCCCCGACGAAAAAATTCATGATGAGCTTCTTGGGATAGACCTGGAACTGGTCCCCTACCTCCGTGGCCAGGGCGGTGTTCTTTCCAAAGTACTTGATATAATCAATCCCCACGGCCCACTCGTCGGTGATATGGAACCTGGCCTGAGCGCCCGCGCCGATGTGCCTGGTCAGATTCTCGTTCAGGGCCAGCGTGAAAGTGGGCACCAGCTCGACCCGGTGGTACATCATGAAGCTTTTCTGTTGCACGACCCGGATGTTTTTTTCCGAATCCGTTCCGGTCTGAGCCGCCGCGGTCCCGGCCGTCGTCATGACGGCGACAACGCAGCACGCAACCCAAATTGTCCTCTTCGTCATGAGGCCCCCGCTCGTTCAGGGACTGCACCGCCCCAGGTATCGATCACACCGTATGATACGCATGCGTCGATCCAACCCGGAAGTCCGGTTTAAGGAAATGTATCCGCGACTGGACGAAACGTCAACAACGAAAACGGACCACGGGCCTATGGAATCACCGTAAACGGATAAGGAACCACCATATTGGCGCCCTTGAACCTGGGAAATTTCAGCGCAAGCAAGGTAGACCGTATGCATGCCTCGGCGCCGGCCGCGTTCGAAACGGAGGCCGAAACGACCTTGCCGGTCCCGGCTATGACGATGCGCGTCCTGGCCTTCACCGTGGTTCCCTTGGCCACCCCGGCGGCGCGCACGCACTTTCTTACCTTGCGGGTCTTGCGGCGGAGCACGGATTGTATCTGCCCCATGGTCAACTGAAGCGGCAGGTTCGAGGACGCCGACACGGCGGACCCTGCCGTCGAAGACGCCGATCCCCCATTACCCGAGCCCGCCTTCTTGCCCATCCTGTACGATGCCAGCAGCGCGTTCGCGTCGTCGGTCGTCGTTTTGGGCGGCGGGGGCTCATGAGACGGCGCCGGCTCGGCCTTCTTTGAGGGCTGCTTTTTGGCGACGGCCTTCGCATGCCTGGATCCGGTTTTTTTGCCGGCGGTCTTTTTCTTGCCGGCCGTCTTCTTCGCGCCGGTCTTTTTCGTGGGTTTCTTCACCACCGCTGCCGACGCATGGCTTTCGGGTGCCGGCTGTGCGGGAGTCGCTGATCCACCCCCCTCCTTCGCGGCGGTCGGCGTAGGTACGGTCCGGGATGCGACCTCTTTCTTTACAGGTTTCTTTACCGGTTTCTTTGCCGGCAATTCGGAATTCACCGGATGCCCGGCCACGGCCGCGCTTTTTTCAGGGTTTTCCACCCGAACGGAGGGCCGAGTCATGAACCAGACCGCCACTGCCGCAACGGCAGCCACGCCGACTACGCCCACAACCGCGCCTATCGCAATCCGCCGGCGGCGAGCCCGTCTGCTCATCTTTTCGGCAATCAGTTTTACCTGGCTTTCATCCAGCGAAATGACGGTGTCCTTCCTTGGCGCCTTGTCTGCCGCCAGGGTCGCCGGTTTTCCTGATTCTTCGATGGGCTTCATTTCAAGCTGGGAAGAGGCCGACAGCGCACCACCTCCCCGGGTCTGCTTGCGCGACTTGTAATCGTCCAGGGAAAACAGGACCGATGTCTCGCGGCGCTGCCAGACCATGCCGGACTGGCTGTCCTCTGAAGCGGTTTCCTTCTGGTCAGCGGATTCTTCGGCCCGATCGGACGCATCCTTGAACATGTCCGAAGATGATTCAGGCGGCGGCGATTCGTCCCTGTCTACGGCCGTCTGGGCCCCGGTCATCTTCTTGAAGTCCTTCAGGTCCATCAACTGGGTCTCTTCCACGTCCTCCGTGGTGGTCGCCAGCTCCGCCTGAAACTCCGTGACATCCCCAAGCCGCTTCCAGCCCTTGAAGCCTTTCTTCCAGATAAAGGTTTCGGCCCCGATGTCTCCACTGTGGATACGCCCAAGGATTTCTTCGGCCTGAAACGGGCCTTCGCGTTCGTTGCCCGCCGCAACGTACCACTTGACGACGCCCGATTCGCCGCTCGCCGAGCCTTCCGCCGT
Organism: Deltaproteobacteria bacterium; assembly: GCA_013151875.1. GTDB lineage: Bacteria > Myxococcota_A > UBA9042 > DTJE01 > DTJE01 > JADDHL01. Next base: position 451 of record JAADHL010000039.1, on the reverse strand, counting down.
CACTTCAATCACGAATCCGCAGTGCTTGCACCGGACCTTGAGTTTTCCGCCGCGTTTAGGCGCTCGGTCATCCGGTAAACGATATGCGGTGCTGCATTTGGGACACTGCACCTTCATGAAAAAACCTCCACCGGCCTGTTGGTTCTACGAACATGGACCGCGTCTCATTCCGCCATGGGACCCGGCACACGTCATAGATTAGATCGAAAGGGTGTCCGGTTCAATCATCCGCGCGATACAGCCGGACCGGACCGCGAAAACGCATCGAGGCCACCAGGCCCAACAGCCCGAACAGCAGGAAGCCCAGACCGACGGGCGCTTGCGCCCCCCCCGCAACCACCGAGCAACCGCCTCCAGGCTTGGAGACGCCCTGGACGTCACCAGTGAAATCGGACGCGTCCGGGGTGCCCGAATCTGTCCCCGAAGCCTGGACCATGCACTTGCCTTTAAA
>JAADHL010000386.1 GCA_013151875.1 Deltaproteobacteria bacterium | reverse complement strand
CGGTGCAATGTACGTGCGCGTCAAAGGTCTCGGTCACGGGTCCGGGGTCCGCCCTGCCGGCCAGCTTGAGGACCCAGTACTGCTGGACCATATAGTACATTCGCGTGACCTTGTGGGCGGGCAGCCCCTCGGCCTCGACCCCCGGGTCCGCCGCCAGCCGGGCGCCCGTGGTCGCCAACCTGGAGGTCAGCATGTGCTCCGGGTGGCCCGTGGCCCCCCAGTCCGGGTGAAAGGTCAGTATCAGGTCGGGCTTGAACCTCCTGATCTCGGCCGTGACCAGACCCAGCACGTCCCCCTGTTTCTGCCAGTGGTCCCGATAAATCTCGTGACGCAGCGGAAAGCTCTCGACCGGAAGCGGCGCGTTCCAATAGTGCTCGTGGCGCAGAGTGGCGTGGTAGGTCTCGGCCACCCGGGCCATCTCTTTGCCCCTTACGGTCGCCAGGTCCGGGAAGCAGCCCCCCGGCTTGCAGCACTCGCCCCCGTCGCCATGCGTCAGGATCAGAAAATGCAGGGGATTTTTGTGATGGATGCTGGACCTGGCAAGCAACGAGCCGGAAAAGCACTCGTCATCGGGATGAGGCGCGATCCACATGGTGCGCGCGCCTTCCTTCATCAGGTCGTCCACCGGTTTCATTTCCACGCTCCCGTCGGGCCGAACCGGAGTAGTGGCGCACCCCGCCAGAATCGAGGGCACCCCAACCGCCAGTCCGGTAGCCCCCGTCACCTTGAGGAATTCCCGCCTGTCCATGCTCTGCCTCCACGCTCGAACGAACAATACTCCCCACTCCATATTCATTAGTCAATAGCCCGCGAGCGTGAGCGGCGAATGCAGTGAGTCCGCTCCACGCGAGCGCGGTAGCGCCGCGGGCGAAGCCCATCGGCGATAACGCCTGGTCAACGGCGCGCGAAGCGCGTCCGAAAAAAGGTGACGAGTCCGCTTGAACTCCCGGCAAGACCCGACAAAAAGACTCAATACCCCGAGTAAAGACAAAAAACCTGTTCAATGTCCTTCCTGACAGTAGTTTCCTCGTGTAAATGTAACGGCGACCCGACCGGGACCTTAAAGAGCGGGGCCGGAAAGCAGGCGTCGGACGGAACCTGGAGAACGTCATCTGGAGAACGTCATGGGCCTTCCGAATCTGTTGAAGGAAAACAGAAGCCAGGCGCTGGACATGTGGCTGAAGGCGATTCTGGACAGCTATCCCCCTGACGCGGCCCGGTTTCTCGCAGGCGGAAAGGACCCGTTCGCCAACCCCATGGGCTCAACCTTCAAAAAGGCCATAACGACCATTTACGACGGAATGGCCTCGGGCCTTGAAGCCGGCGGTCTGACCGGCCCTATTGACGAAATCGTCAAACTGAGGGCCATCCAGGATTTGAGTCCCTCCATGGCCTTGGCCTTCGTGTTCGCGCTCAAGGACATCGTGCGCAAGGCCGCGGGCGACCAGGGCAACGACATCGCCTTTTCGGAACTGGACCGACGCGTCGACGACCTGGCGCTGGCCGCGTTCGATTCCTATGTCAGCAGCAGGGAAACCATCAGCGAAATCAGGGTGCGCGAAACCAAGCGCGCCATGGGCAAACTCCTGGAAAGGGCCGGCATGGCCGTCCGAATCCAAGACACGGCCCAGGATCAGGACACGGCCCAGGATAAAGACTCCGTCCCGGAACCACCCGCGCAACTGCGTGTGCACGGGCGTCGGACCGTTGACAAAAAACATGGATTGCCGGACGACCGACGCAATTGCGCCGGCGCGGGAGTCAGACCGCGAAAGTACAAAGCAGGAAAGAACAAAGTAGAAGGAATGGACCTTTCGGAGGCCGACAAATGAAAATAATCCTTTCCCTCGTGCTGGTGACGATAGCGTGCCTAGTCGCCTGGGCCGGGGCGGCGGCGAACCTGGATTTCGTCCTGGGGGTCGTCATTCCCTATGTCGCCGTCGCAGTGTTCCTGGGCGGACTGACGTACAGGGTCTGGAAGTGGGCCAGATCCCCGGTGCCCTTCCATATCCCTACCACCACCGGTCAGCAAAAGTCGCTGGATTTCATCAAGCAGGACAAGCTGGAAAGCCCTTACACAAAGATCGAGGTGATCGGGCGCATGGCCCTGGAGATCCTGACGTTCAGATCGCTGTTCAGGAACACCAGCGCGGAACTGACTGATGACAAAAATCTCGTTTACGGGTCGGAAAAGTACCTGTGGGCGGCGGGCCTGGCATTCCACTGGTCGCTTCTGATCATTCTTTTCAGGCACCTGCGTTTCTTCCTGGACCCGGTGCCTCAATATCTGAACATCGTCACGGCCGTGGATGGGTTCCTGCAGATCACTCTGCCCACGCTGTATATGACCGACCTGGTGATCGTCGCGGCGTTGACCTTCCTTTTCCTGCGCCGGGTGGCCCTGCCCCAGGTCCGCTACATCTCGTTGACGACGGACTACTTCGCCCTGTTCCTGCTGCTGGCCATCGCCTCTTCCGGGGGCCTGATGCGCTACTTCTTCAAGACCGACATCGTGGCGGTCAAGCAACTGGCCATGGGCCTGGCGACATTCAACCCAACGGTTCCCGACGGAATAGGGACAATCTTCTGGATCCACCTGTTCCTGGTATGCCTGCTGCTGATCTATTTCCCTTTCAGCAAACTGCTTCACATGGCGGGGGTATTCATGAGCCCCACGCGCAACCTGGCCAACAACAGTCGCGCCGTGCGCCACATCAACCCGTGGAACCCCGAGGTGAAAACGCACTCATATGAAGAATACGAAGAAGAATTCTATGACCTTATGAAGGAAGCAGGATTCCCCATGGACAAGGAAAAGCCTGAAAAGACGCCCCAGACCGAACCGGCGTCCGGGAAGGAGGAGTGAGATGTCCGAAAAGATGCCGAAGCAAGAAGAACTCCTCGACATCAGCCACGCCCCCAAGGCGGGCGAGGACTGGATGAAGACCAAACCGGCCTTCGAATCGGGGACATGGTGCTATGGGGCCGTGGAAAAGCACGCCGCCTACCTGGGGCTCCCTTTTCCCAGGAAGTGGCAGCCGTCGGATGAGGACTGGAATCTGCCCGACGACTGGAAGGAACGGATCCTGGACGGACTGGACGACCGCTTGAAACGCTTCCGTTCGCTGTTCGTGTTCATGGACATATGCGTGCGTTGCGGGGCCTGCGCCGACAAGTGCCACTACTTCCTGGGCAGCGGCGACCCCAAGAACATGCCGGTCCTGAGGGCGGAACTGATGCGCTCGGTCTACCGCAAACGCCACACCCTTGGCGGCAAGCTGTTTGGAAAGGCGGCGGGCGCCAGGGACCTCGACGTCGATGTACTGAAAGAGTGGTTCTATTACTTCTATCAATGCACCGAATGCCGTCGATGCAGCGTATTCTGCCCCTACGGCATCGATACCGCCGAGATCACCATGATGGCCCGCGAACTATTGAACGAAGTGGGCATCAACATCAACTGGATAGTCGAGCCTGCGTCGAACTGCTTCCGCACGGGCAACCATCTGGGCGTACAGCCGCACACGTTCAAGGACAACATCGAATTCGCGGCGGACGACCTGAAGGACATCACAGGCGTCCAGGTGGAGACGCCCATCAACCGCAAGGGGGCCGAGATCCTGTTCGTCGTGCCCTCGGCCGACTACTTCGCCGACCCGCACTACTACACGTTCCTGGGCTACCTGGGGCTGTTCCACGAGATCGGCCTGGACTACACCTTCAGCAGCTTTGCGTCCGAGGGCGGCAACTTCGGGCTTTTCCATTCCAACGAGATGATGAAACGCCTGAACGCCAAGATATATGCCGAGGCGAAGAGGCTGGGCGTCAAGTGGATCCTGGGCGGCGAATGCGGACACATGTGGAGGGTCCTGCAGCAATACATGGACACCAT
>JAADHL010000105.1 GCA_013151875.1 Deltaproteobacteria bacterium | reverse complement strand
GAGAACGGAAGTCCAGCCACGCCTCCGCGTTCGATGGTCGGACGTCCACTTCAATCTTGCCGTAGCGTTTGAACAGCTCATTCTCGGCCTTGTGGATCAGTTTCGCAGCGTCGTCCAGGTCCCTCCGCGACTTCGACGCGTCCCTGAAACGCATGGCGTATTCCCAGGCCTTAAGGGGGTCCCTGACCCTTGCAAGATAGAGGATGGAGACGTTGTACAGATACTTCGGCGCCCCCGACATGTCCCACGCCTTCAGAAAGCCCTGAATCGCGTCCTCGTACCTGGCCGCGCCCGCGTCCTTTTCCGCCTGCTTCGCAATCTCCTCCACGCCGCGGTTTCCAGCCAAAACCGGAGGCGACTGCATCACAAGCACCGCCGCCACGATCCCGGGCAAAGACGATCTGACAGCCTTACCGAAAATCGCCATCATCCCTCCAGCCTCAATCCCTGCGCAGTAGATCCAGTATCTTCTTGTCCTTGACCCCACGCTTCCCGCGGGTCTTTTTTACCGAGCGATGCTTGACGGGCCTTTTCCCGACCTTCCTTTTCGTCTTGCGGATGACCTTGGGCGGCTTTTCCTGCGACGGTTCGATTGCAGCGTCTTTCGCCTTGTTTCCGGCATTATCGCCCGCGTCGGTGTCCGCTGCGACGCCGCTGTCATCAGCGCGTCCGATCATGCCAGTGGCATCATGACCAGGGTCATCGGGGCCCGAAGCCCCGGGATCCGTGATAGCCCTGGCGTCAGATGAAACCGGGGACATGACGGCCGCAGCCGGTTCTTTCGATACGCCGTTTTCGCCGCCGCCCGATACCGTAAAGAAGGCGCCCACCGCAACCACGGTCAAGACGCCTACAGCCGGAAGGATCCATTTCCAGATATTTTTGCCCGGGGCAGTCGCGTTCGCTGATTCATCACCTTCAGGGATCTGCAAGGTGGGTCCCGGATCCACCAATTCGTCGGCAGCCCTGGGCGCCAGTTCCGTTGTGCCGTGTCGAACCACCACGTCCGGCATCGGGACACCGGGTTCGGTCGCCGACGTGATCGCCTCGGAAAGCAGGTCCATCATCTGTCTGGCGTCCGCCGGTCGCTCGTCCGGGTTCCCGGACAGCACCCGCGCAACCACGCGATTCAGGCCTTCGGGAATGTTCACTTCCGGATTGACGTGAAAGATGGTCGGCGCGGCCTCATTGGCCTTTTTCAAGAGCAGGGCCATGGGCGTACGTTCCATGAACGGCGGTTTGCCCGCCAGCAGTTCGAACAGAATGATCCCGACGGCATACAGGTCGCTTCGAACATCGACACCGATGCCCTTGGCCTGTTCAGGGCTCATGTACGTCGGAGTCCCGAACATCATCCCTGTCCCGGTCAATGCGGTCCCCTCGGAACCCAGAATCTTTGCGATACCGAAGTCCAGGACCTTTACAAAGTCCCTCGTGGCCTCGCCCTCGACCAGGAAAATATTGTCGGGCTTGGTCGCGGTGCAGAATCCCGATTGCGTGCGCGTCCGCCAAAGCGGTCAGGACCTGGTTGACAATGTTCAGGGCGCGCGACGGTTCCATCGGGCCTGGGTTTTCCTTCTGAACGCGCGCCAGCGGCCGGCCGTGCAGAAGTTCCATGACGATATACAGAAGGCCGTCGTCGGTCTGGCCGAAGTCGAATACAGTTATCGTATGGGGGTTGTTCAGCTTGCTGGCGGCCTTGGCTTCGCGGAAGAACCTCTTGACTGCCTCCGTGTTGGAGGCAAGGTCCCGGCGCATCACCTTGAGCGCCACCTCGCGGTCCATGGAGTGCTGGAAGGCGCGGTACACTGCGCCCATGCCGCCCTTGCCCAGCAGCGACTTGACAGTGAACCGGTCCTCGATCGTCTTGCCGATAAGGTCATCGGCCGCATCCACGACCAGCGTTCGGGAGTTGTCTACGGGACACCGCTTGACGGTATCCGGAAACTCCTTGCCGCACTCTGGACAGACTCGGGACATTCTTTTCCTCAGCAAGACAGACTATCGCATGGCATGGACGCATGTCTAGCGCCTCTGGGGTCTGACCCCCGTTTTTCCTCTATTTCCGTTTATCTTGCGGCAGACGGCGATCACTGGTCTTGTTCAGGCGGAAGATTGTGTACAAGACGCTGGATCCCGTCACGGAACAGGACCATGACGTAGTCGTCGTGGACCTCGCTGACCACGCCCAGCCCCTTTTTCGGCAGGGTGATCAGGTCTTTCAGCTTCAGGGCCAATTCCGGGCGATATATCTTTGATCTCAGAGGGTTGGCTCCCGTGGTCGCCTCATCCCACATCTTGCGGGCCACTGCCTCCGCGGACAGGGATTGCGACGGCTTGCTTGGGCCGTTGCCGGCGGAAGTCCCCCCTCCCCTCCTGTCCCTCCCTCATTTTCAGGGCCTTATCCAGCAACCTGCGTTTTTCGGCCGCCATGTCCTTTGGCGGTTTGAAAGGCAGAAAATTACGGCATGTGCGGCACTGCACCTTGGCGACATCACCTTTTTCGTCCAGGGCGCTGACCACGCCGTTCATGTTCAGCCTGCACCAGCGACAATAGATATCTATCTCGTCACCCAGCGCAAAGCGGGTCTGACCGCTCATGTCACCTGCCTCCACCCAGGAAGTGGACCTGCACGGTGCGCGTTCTGGGGCCGTCGAACTCGGCAAAGAAAATTCGCTGCCATGTGCCTATTACCGTACGCCCTCCCAAGACAGGCAACAGGCAGCCGTTTCCCGTCAGGATGGACCTGATATGCGCGGCGGAGTTTCCCTCTGCATGCCTGTAGGGGCCGTTTCTGGGAACCAGTTTTTCCAGAGCGCCCATGACATCGGTGGCCACATCCGGATCATGACCCTCGTTGACGTATATGCCGGCCGTCGTATGCGGACAGTACACCAGTATCGCGCCGTCCCCGACACCGGCAGCGGCCACCTCCGAATCCACCTTGCCGGTAATGTCGATCGCCTGGACCTGGGCCTCTGTCTCCACCTTGAATGTACGCATCAATTCCTTTAGGCCTCCATGAAACCGTGGATATACTACACTACAGCAATGGAAGGGCGAAACGAGAACGCAAGGCTGCTGGCCGACGTCGCCAGGGACCTCGCGGAAGCAATCGATGAGGGCCGTGTCTCACGCCCAGCCCGCCCCGATGCCCGCGCACTGCTCATGGAGGCATGGCTCAAGGTTTCAGCCGAAGATGAGACCGAAACCCCAGATCTGCGCAGACTCATTCGCGCCATCGACGACATCCTCGTAGCGTCCATGCACGGCAAAAAAACATCGAACAAAGAACCATCTTCACGCATGCAATTCAAGACCCTGATTGGCCGGGAACCGGCGCCTGTGGCGGTAACGGCTGCCGACGACTGGTCATCCCGAGTCGAAAGGATCGAAAAGTACATTCAGGATGTCTTGCGCAGGACCCTCGATATGGTACAGAATGTCGAAGAAGACGCCCGCGTCCCACGCTCGTTCGACCTTTACCCTGGGGCCGGGAACAAACCATCGGAACGCGATGTCCTGGAACTGGTTCGCGGCGATTCGGAAGAATGAAACATGAGGATTTAGGGGATGGAAACCCAGAAACCAGAGACCGAAGAACTCGAAGTAAACCGCGCCTTGATTCAGGCCGAACCCACTCCGGCCGATTACAGGCGATCCGGCATCGTCATCGCCGTGGCCGGTCTGGTGACGGTTCTGCTGGGCCTGGGTTTCTATCACGGACCCCACGGCAGGGAGTTCGTGGCCGCATGCTTTTTCTGGGCTATTGCCGTCCTGTTGGTTGTAATCGGGTCGTGTGAGGCTGTTTTCGCGAACCGCGGCGGGCGTCCCGGGGGCCCCCGGCGGAAAGATTCGCGGTCAGATTGAATACCTGGCCGTCCTCCAGGTCCCTGCGATATGTCCGCTCTCCAAGCTCGGGGTGTCTGAAAACCACCACATGACGTCCCGCAGTTGTATCCAAGCCAATTATCGGGGTTCGCCCCAGGTTCCTGCCGTCCAAAAACACTTCCGCCCAGGGGCGTGCGTTCAGGGTCATTACGGCATGGCCTGACGCGTGAATGGCCTTTGGCGTGGCCGTCCTTGAGGCGCGTCCATGGCGAACAACCGCTTTCCGCGTGTTCGATGCGCTGGAAACCAAGACGCTGGTATCATCAACGCCGCGCCTGTGCGTCGGTACGATCGGATGGGTGTCGGTTCTGAAAAGGATTTGAGGCCGCGTCACCGAGGTGGAACCGCCGGTCGCACTACCGTCGAAATACGACACAGCCATCCACGCAATGAAGGCGCCCGCCGCCATCACGGTTACAGCCGCCGCGACAAACGACGGATGCTTTTTGCGGGGCCTGACGACCTCGGGGACGTCTACCACCGTGGAAGTCGTTGGTTCGCTGTGGACCTCGGCATTGAGAGCATTCGCAAAGGCATGCATGTCCGGAAATCTTTCATCCGGATCACGCGCCAGTGCCCTTCCGAGGACTCGGCGAACCCCAGCGGGCATCCCGGGGGCGATGCCCCTGATGTCAGGCGCCGTACCATCCATTCTGGCCATGATCCCTTCACTGCCTGATCCGCCCCCAAACACCCTGCGTCCGGTGAACAGCTCAACTGCCACCAGGGCCAGGGCGTACTGGTCGGCCCGACCGTCGATTGCGCCGCCCAGCAACATTTCAGGCGCCAGATAGGCTGGGGTTCCGATTACGTGATCCGTGCGCGTCAGGTCGCGCAACCCGGGTTGCAGCTTTGGGTCCGCCCGCAAGATCCCGAAATCAATGACCTTCAGACGCTCACGGCGGGTACCGGGGTCCACCACGAACAGGTTTGAGGGTTTTACGTCTCGGTGCACGATTCCCGCCTCGTTGGCGGCGCCCAGGCCTTCACATGCCTGGGTGATGTATCCGACGGTTTCCTCCAGGGAAACGGCGTGGCGTCTTTTCAATAACTCGAACAGGCTAAGGCCCTTCAGGTATTCCATCACGAGCACCAGGTCCCCGTCCGCGTCGACCCCGAATTCGTGGTACGTGACCACGTGCGGATGGTTGATGGACGCGACCAGCAGCGCCTCCCTCCTAAACCTCTCGCGCATGGCCGCATCATCGCGGTTTTCCTCGGATGAGGCCTTGATTGCGACCTTCCGGTTCAGGCTTGTCTGCGTCGCGAGGTAGATCCGACCGAACCCTCCCCTCCCGATCGGGTGTTCGATCCGGTAACGTCCCAGGACCATCTCGGCCGGCGCGCCCCTCATATGCACCATGTAATCAAGAGATTAATCGACGCATGTGGAAATAATACGGGCCATTCAAGCATTATCCTAGAGGATGGGGTCAACGGCTGGCCATCCGGACGACATGTTTCCTCCTTTTTGACCCCTCAAACACCCCATCAACCCTTGTTCGGATGGCCGGCCTCCTACCCTTTATTTGGTTGACTGTTCATTTGGATGACTGTTTTCCATTCAGATCAATCAACATGCTCAGACCGTTGGAAACAGCCCCCCCTCCCGGCTCGGCAAAGGCAATCCTCCCATCGGCGTCGACAACGATCACCGTTGGAAGCACGCGCACCCCGAAGGCCGCGAATATGCCGTGGCCGTTTGCCACGGCGTCGATATCGAGCCCCTGCTTTTTCATGTACCTGGATACCTCGGCAGGTGTCTCGTCGCTGGTTACGATGACCTGGATGTCCCTGCGCTGAGAGGTCACGCGCTGGATCACGGGAAGCTCGGACCTGCACGTACCGCACCAGGTGGCGAAAAAAATGATCGCGTATGGGCCGTCCTTCAAGGACGCCCTTGAAACCGGGGCGCCGGAAAGGCGTCGGCCCTCGAACTCGGGCGCCTGTTGACCGACGTGCACTGACGGCGCCCCACAGCCCTGCTGTACGAAACGAATGGTATAGAAGGCCAGGATAATGACAATCGACGACCAGACTATTCCCCGCCAGTTCACGGGCCGATGATACAGCAATTGATACGGCAGTTGGGGCGGGTCGCGGCTGACAACGCCCTAAAATCCCGGGCGGGAGCCGAAAACCGCCTTGATCGTTCTCGTTTCCCCGTGATATTGAGACTGGTGTCTGTTAATCGAGGTCGATTTGAAACCTTCCGCAATGATCATCGCAGGCTATTTCGTGGTGGCCGGCGCATTTTTTCTGGCCGGGCGGTTCTCGGCCCCTGAAAAACGGGGTTTGGACCGGCTGAAACTGGAGTCGGTAAACGTCGGAGTCGTGTCTTCCGGAAGTAACGCGCCCGCGGTCAAGGGCAAGGCCCAAAAGGGCCGGTTCAAACTGGACAACGTAAAGGTG
>JAADHL010000153.1 GCA_013151875.1 Deltaproteobacteria bacterium | reverse complement strand
ATAACCCATCGTCTGCCCCGGACCCGTCTGGGGCACGCCAGTTTCCCTCACCGTTTCAGGCTCGAAGCCCGTTTCGGTCTCGACAAATTCGTCCTTGGGAACCGGAGGAGGGTCGCCATCGGCTTCCATGGCCGCCCTGTCCCTCTCGTCCAGCCTGAATTCGATCTGGAACGTACCGCAATAGACCGTCTGACCGTCCTCCAATTCCACGGAGTCGATCTTTTCCCTCTTGTAATAGGTCCCGTTTGCGCTGCCGAGGTCCTCGAGGACGTAGACGCCGTCTCTTTTCCAGACGAATCGGGCATGCCTGCGCGAGGCGGTGTTGTTCTTTGTCCTGAGTTCACAGCCCTTGTGTCGTCCGACCGTAACCTCGGGACGGTCCTCGCCCACGTGGACGATGTCCTCCTCGCCCTGGTCGTTGATGAAACTGAGCGTGGCCACTGTCGCCCCCCCCAATCAGGATTCGTTTCTGAACGCCCGGAACATTCCGACCGTCTTTCCATCCCCGTCCAGCACATTCCCAGTTATCACCATGGCGCCCATCCTTCCCACGAAATGATAAGGCAGGACCATGGTCTTGCAGGTGCCGGCGCGCGCGTCCGGGTCCATCCGGAACTCGACGACGCCGTCCTTTTCGGTCAGATCGCAAACGGCCAGAGTGGTTTTGATTCCATCGCCGTACTGAAAGACGGCGGTGGGCGCATCCTTGTCCCGCGTGTCCAGCGTGAACTGGAAGAAATGCCCCTCTTCGACCTCTCCGCTGCCGGTCCAAAGGCCCTTGAGTCCCGCCGCGCAGCCGGCAAGCGCCAGCGATGAAGCGATGACTGTAATCGTCAGCATTGATAATCGGTGCATCAGCCCCTCCACTGTCTGAATCATCGTCGTGCTGAATGGTACTTCACCAAAGCGGCAATAGGCAACAGGGGCGTCCGACAGGCGACGCGCGATGTGGTATGTTTCGTGTCCGGCGAACAAGCCTTTGTGGTCAACAAGGAGGAATCCCATGTCAACAGAGATCAAGGACCTGGAACCCGGATATCTTTTCGGCCACTTCGCATCCTTGCTACGGATCCCAAGGGAGTCCAAAAACGAGGCCGCGGCCAGGGAATTCGTACTGGCCTGGGCCGGCGAAAAGGGCTTTAAAACGGGCACCGATGATGTGGGGAACGTGGTCGTGTACGTGCCCGCCACTCCCGGCAACGAGTCCGCGCCGATAACGGTTCTGCAAAGCCACCTGGACATGGTCTGCGAAAAGGCGCCTGATTCCGATCACGACTTCGAGGCCGACCCGATCCCGGCTTACGTGGACGGCGATCTGGTGCGATCGAAGGGGACCACGCTGGGCGCGGACAACGGCATTGGACTGGCGGCGGCAATGGCCGCTGCGGAGGACCCTGACTGCGAGCACGGGCCGCTGGAACTCTTTTTCACCATTGACGAGGAAACGGGCCTTACCGGCGCGTTCGAGTACGACCCGTCACTATTGAAGGGACGCCTGCTCCTGAATCTCGACTCCGAGGACGAGGGCACCCTTTACGTCGGTTGCGCGGGCGGCGGCGACACCACCATCACCCTGGCCACGCCCTCCACGGACGTGCCTTCAGGCTGGACTCCGGTCCTGGTAAAGGTCGGGGGCCTGAAAGGGGGGCATTCAGGCCTCGACATCGGCACGGGGAGGGGCAACGCGATCAAACTGCTTGCCCGCGCCCTGCACGCGGGGGCTGCATCCGGCGACTTCATGATCGGCTGCATCGGGGGCGGCAGTAAACGCAACGCGATCCCAAGGGACTCGTCGGCATGCGTATTCGTTCCGTCGGATCAGACGGGGAGGTTCACCGAAAACGTGGCCGCTTTCACGGACATCGCCAGGCTGGAACTGGGAAACGCGGATCCAGGATTGACCATCGAGACAAGCAACGACCCCTGCGAGTGCAAACCCATGACCGGTCAGGCTTCCCGCGCCCTTTTGAGGCTGCTGCTCGTCATTCCGCACGGCGCTACTGCCATGAGCCAGGATATCCCCGGCCTGGTCGAGACGTCCACGAATCTGGCCGTTGTCAAGCGGGAAGACGACGAGACATCAGTGCTCTGCAACACCAGGTCGTCCGTGGATTCGGCCCTTGAGGCCCTGCGTCTGGCCATCGCGTCGGCCGGTGAGCTGGCGGGCGGGAAGGTGAAACTGGACGGCAAGTACCCTGGCTGGCGCCCCAACCTGGATTCGCCGCTGCTGGCCAGATGCACGGCCGCGTGGAAAGAAATGAGCGGCAACGAGCCCCAGGTCGCGGCGATCCACGCTGGACTGGAATGCGGAGTAATCAGCGAAAAGGCCCCCGGCATGGACGCAATCTCCTTCGGCCCAACCATCCGTGGCGCCCACTCGCCGGACGAGAGCGTGTCCATCGGCTCCACGGGCCGCTTCTATGATTTCCTGAAACTGGTACTGAAGGGTATAGCCCATGGCTGACAAGTGGATGTTTTCTCTGGTGCTGCTGCTGGCCTGCGGTGGGGGCGGTACGACTACGGACGGGGGCGGATTCGACGCTGTAACCCTGGACATGGATGTTCCGGATCAGTCGACATGGGATGATGGATTCAGCGCCGACGCGGAAACGACCAATGTCCCGGTTTATCGCGACGAGCCCTTCCTTCAGGACCGCGCCCGCTGGTTCACGACCGGCGACGGCCTGCCGTCAGACACGGTGAACGCGGTCTTCATCGAAGACGACGGGTCGATCCTGGCGGCCACGGACGGCGGTGCGGCAAGGGGTGTGGACGGCGTGTTCAAAGCGCTGCCATGCGCGGGATCCGAGGCCCCGGTGACGGACATAGTTTCTAACGGCTCTACCGTCGCCTTCCTGTCGGGGGACTCCATCTGGATCCGCGCGGCTGATGGGGCGTGCACAAAGATCGCGCTGCCCTCGAATCCCGCTGGACTGACCGTGGCCGAAACAGAACCCTTCACGGTGCTGGTGGCGGGGGCGACAGGAATCTACGAATGGTCCGCGGGTTCGATTTCGACCATTCCAGGGACAGAAGGCAAAGACGCCCGCGACGCGGAGGTCATTCCAGACGGTAGGATCGCGATCGCCACCGGGTCCTGCCTGGTGATCGCCTCGAAATCCGAGGAGGCGGTCGCCATGTGCAAGGCCCAGGGCCTGCCGTCGGACGACGTGCGCTCTGTCGCCTGGGATGACTCGCAGGGACTTCTTTGGATTGGGACATCGCTGGGTCTTGCCTCCTGGAAGCCTGGGGACAAGAACGCGGAACCCATGGTCGGAGAGGTCGGCGGTCTGCCGTACGATGATATAACCAGCGTGGCAACGGGGGCGTCGGGCATGGTCGCCGCCGGCACGCCCCTGGGCGCACTGAGGCGGGAACCTGCAAGATGGCACCTGATCCACGGGCGCAACCTGATCCCGGACAATGGGGTGCTGGACCTGGCAGTGGAGGCCGACGACACCTTATGGATAGCCACTGCGCAGGGACTCGCGCGAATAACCAGGGTCCCCACCACCCTGGAAGATAAGGCTGCCTTTTTTGACGAGGCGACCCACGCACGTCACGATCGCATGGGCATGGTTTCGCCGTGCAGTCTGACCCAACCGGGAGTCCTTTCAACCTTTCAGACGCACGATGACGACAACGACGGGCAGTGGACCGAGATGTACCTCGCGGCTCAATCCTTCAGATGCGCCGTGACAAAAGACGCCGACGGGTGCGCCTGGGCGCGCGCCTCCATGGAGGCCATGCTGAAACTGGAATCCGTAACGGAGATCCCGGGTTTTTTCGCCCGCAGCATCGTGCCCGGAGATGAGTGCGCCGCCAAGCAGGGGGGCAAGGCGGAGTGGCACCTTACGTCCGACGAGCAATGGTGCTGGAAGGGCGACCCCTCCACCGACGAGTTCGTGGGACACATCTTTG
>JAADHL010000373.1:3958-10686 GCA_013151875.1 Deltaproteobacteria bacterium | reverse complement strand
CAAATCACCTGCCGACAATGGTGAACTCCACCCTACGATTTTTCGAACGTCCCTCCTTTGTGGAGTTGTCGGCCACGGGTTTCGATGAACCGTACCCCCGGGCGGTCAGGCGACTTGCCGCCACGCCATGGCCGATCAGGAATTTTCGCACCGCCCTGGCTCGCTTCAGGCTCAGGCGCTTGTTCAGCGACGCACTCCCCTGACTGTCCGTGTGGCCCTCCACCCTTATCCTGCGGATCTGCTTGTTGGCCTTGATGACCTCGGCGATTTCCTTCAATAGGGGAAATGAATCCGACATGATCTGGGCCTTTCCCGTCTTGAAATGGACCTTTTCGTTGATCACGATCCGCTTTGCGGTCACCTCGACGCGCGGCGGCGGGCAACCCTGATGCAGGGCATCTCCCGCCACGTCTGGACACCTGTCGTCTTCATCCATCACTCCATCGCCGTCCCGGTCCTTGACGGGACATCCATCGCGCTCCAACGGCCCCTCTTGCTGTGGGCATTTGTCGCGGAAGTCCGGCAAGCCGTCCTCATCCGTGTCGGGACACCCGTTGAACCGGATGAGCCCCTCTTTGTCCGGACACTTGTCCCTGGAGTCCACGATACCGTCGTTGTCCCTGTCCGGGCAGCCGCGCGCCTCGATCCTACCCTTCGTGTCAGGGCACTCGTCGCTGTCGTCAGGTATGCCGTCACGATCCCGATCAGGACACCCCCCCGCCAGGGCCTCGCCCGCCTCGTCCGGGCAGGCGTCGTCGGCATCCGGCACGCCGTCGCGGTCCCTGTCGTGAACACAGCCCTTGCAAAGCTGGGGCGTCCAGGCCACGGACACGGTGGCGCGCACCGCAGGGCTTCCGTAACCCTGCAGGATGTTGCCGCCGGCAGCCGCGGTCAGCGCAACGCCCCCGATATATCCGCGCAGTCCGCCCATCAGGTCCAGCCCGTTGTCGAACTCGTTCGCGTATGGATGGGTCAGAGACGTACGATTCTCGATGGTGCCGATGGCCTCCAGTACGCCGCAGATGATGGGCGCCTGGAGTCCAGCGCCGAACAGCAACTGGTGTCCAATCTGATGTCCGACGATGTTTTCCGCCTCCCTGACTCGTACACCGACGTTGAGGGCCACGATCCAGCCGTCCCGCGAGTAGTCCGCGATAATGTTGGTCGTGGAGGTCACGTTGCCCTCTCCGTCGAACTTATGGGCCGCGCCGGAAATGGCCACCGAGGTCGGAAACGTGAGGTCCTCGCCCACGCCCAGGCCGAAGCCGCGCCCGTTGCCCCCCAGAATGCGGGCCTTGATGGCCAGCCTCAGGTCGCCCAGCGATACGCCGCTCACCTCGTCCAGGTACGGGTAGTTCTGCCGCACTCCGTTTGGGACTCCGTCGCCACCGGACCACAGGAAGAAAGGCAGGTCAACGCCCACGTCCAGCCAGTCCAGCAGCGCCACGTGCGCGAACAGGTCCATGACGAGCTGGTGCCTGACCATGTCGTAGGGATCGCCGCCGATCAGCTTCATGGGCCGGTGATTGTAGGTGAGCCACGCGCCCGCCCCCCATTCCCACTGTTTGGGCATGGTCGCGGTCTGGATGTCGAGGATGTCCCCCGGGTGCACGGACGGGCGAAAGAAGTCCACATTGACTTGCGGGTTGTCCGCCAGGGCAGGATCTCCGACCAGACTGACGGCCGCCAGCGCGATGCCCGCGAGCGTGAAAACGGTTCGGCTCGAAACAGTCGGCCGAAAATCATTCTTCATCTGCGTTTCCTCCCGTTGCTCAAGGACCATCGACGTTCATTGTCTCCGAGGCCTGTCGCCTAGTCCAGATTTCCAGCGATTGAGACGAAAATACATCCCGCGGTTGCGCCGATAGACCTCTACGAACTCCTTGAAAAGGCGATCATAGATCAACCTGTTTTGCTGGTCAGGCTCGAACGTGCGGTCGTAACGCATGAGCCCGGGGATCTCGTCGAACGTCAAAAGGCCCAGGCCCACCGCAGCGATGAAGGCCGCGCCCCTTGCGTTTGCCTGAAGCGGATCCCTTACCCTTCTAACGGTCCGATCAAGGACATCGGCCATGATCCTGCACCAGACGTCGGACCTGGCCCCGCCGCCTATGATGTTCAACGGGTCCATGCGGCGACCCGTAAAACGCTCGACGTACTTCAGGTTCCAGCGCGTGTTCAGGGCAACGCCCTCGAACACCGCCCTCACCATGTCGTCCATGTTGTTATGGACCGACAGGTTGTGCCACCCACCCCTGATCGTTTCATTGTCCACTGGGGTCTTTTCGCCGTTGAGCCAGGGCGTGAACAGGACCCCGTTCGCGCCGGGCGGTACCCCGGCCGCCACCTCGTCCATCAGCGAAAAGACGTTTTCTGGCGGGACGCGATCATTCAGGGCGTTGTTGTGAAACATCACGTTTTTCGACAGAAACTCCAGGCATCCACCGGCCATGTCCTGCTCGTTGGCGCAGAAATAGCGACCCGGAACGGCGGAGGGAAGCGAGGCGATTTTGTGGAACATGTCGGTTTTTTTGAAGGGCACGTGACACAGCACCCAGGACGACGTGCCGATGTAGACGTGGCCCTCGAAGTCGCGCACCGCGCCCGACCCCACGCACGCGGACTGCAGGTCCGCGGAGCCCACCACCACCGGAGTGCCCCTCTTCAGGCCGATGCTATCCGCCACTTCGGGCAGGACCGGTCCCAACACGTCCGTGGACCTCATCAGTGGCGGCAGCTTTTCACGATCGATGCCCAGCCTGCGGATCAGGCCGTCATCATAACGAACATCATCGACCCTCCGGTTGTCGGTTACCCAGAACAACGTAATCGAATCAAAGGACGCGGCGCAACGGCCGGTCAGGCGCCAGTTGAGCCAGTCCTTGCTGCCGACAAAGCAACTTGTCTTTTCGTAGACATCGGGGCGCTGGTCCTGGACGTACAGGACATGGGCGATGTCGTCCTTGCCGGAAAGGGTCGGTCCTCCGCCGGTCTTCGGGATCCATCTCAGCAGGTTGGAAAGGCCGTATCCCTCCAGGTTCAGGATGCCCCGCACCTTCCGCCGCACAATGGGCGCGCCGCGTGAGTCCATCCATGTCATGGCGTCCATCAGGGGACGGCCCTCGCCATCGGCCGCGACCGTGCTGGAAAACGTGCTGGAGCAGCATACGCCCGCGATGTCATCGGCAGGCACCCCGGATTCCCGGATCACCTGCGCGGAGGTGGCCAGCAGCGCGTTCCACCATGCCTCGGGGTCCTGCTCAGCGCCGCCGTCGGGCAGGAAACGGACAGGTGTCGGCTGAAACGCGGTCGCTGCCACTTCTCCCCGCACAGTCACCAGCGCGGTCTTGCACCCCGATGTCCCGTGGTCGATTGCCAGGATGTGTTTTCCGCCGGGCGGGGATTCATCCATCTAAATACCGGGTTTCTAAAATGGCATGTCGATATGCGAGACATCGCCGTTTTCGTCAATCATTTCGACCACGACCCCCTCGAACGAGCCGCCCTTCTGCGTCAGGGCCAGGACGGGCTGCACCAGGGCAAGAAAGGCCAACGGGTCCACTCCGCCCTCGGGCGGGAACACGCCCTTTTCGGTGATCACGCCCTGCTGCATCAGGATCGCGCCCATGGCTGCCGGGATCCCGGTGCCCTCCCCCAGGGCCTGGTCCTCGGATGCCATGCTGAACCGGTAGGACCTGGGTTTGCCGTGCCGGATGCCCTTGGCCACTACCATGGCGCATCCCCGTTGGACGCCGAAGCCCGTACGTTCCAGGATGTCCTCCCTCCGGCGCAGCAACCACGCGACCGCGAAGTCATGGGGAACCACCTTGTTTTCGCCGACTGTGACCGGATCCCGGCCGGCGAGCCCCAGCCTCGACACCTCGGTCGTAAGCTCGNNNNCGGGCAGCACGGTTCCGCGGTTGGTGACGCGGTTCAGGGAAATGTGCCTGGGAATGGTGATCTGTTCCGGATGCGGGTAGGGATAGACGGGCACGCCCTCGCCGATCAGGTGCAGGTCCACCCTGTCCCGCAACGCCAGGCCGTCGGGCTCAAAGAACCTCACCGTTTTCAGTTCGCCGTCCAGGTACATCGGGATGTCCATCTCCATGCCATGAAGCCGGTGGGCCACCACACCGGGCCCCTCGAAGGGTTCGCCCCCGTGGGCGTGATAAATGTCTATGGACTCGACCTCGTCCAACAACTGGTCCGAGGCGAATCTACCCAGCAGGTTGGTGACGCCGGGCGAGTTTCCCATGCCTATGAGGGCGCTGACCCCTGCCTCCCGCGCCGCCTCGTCCATTTCAAGCAATTCAAGGGTGGCGTCAACGTCGTCGCAAACGTCCACGTAGTTGACGCCCGCGTCGATGACCGCCTCCATGACCGGTTTCGCAAACAAATAGAAAGGCCCGGTACAGTTCAGCACCACGTCGCAACCGTCGATGGCGCTGCGCACGCTGGACGCATTCAGCGCGTCCACGTGGACCATTTCCAGGCCCTCACCGCCGACCTCGTCGCGCAGTTCGGCCGCGCGTTCCATGTTGATGTCCCCTATGACCACGCTTTCAAACGCGTCGTGCGCCGCAAGCGTCTTTACCGCCACCCGACCCACCGCGCCGCAGCCCCCCAGAACTATGACCCTGGACATGTCGAAAACCCTCCAAAGACGTTTCCACCATACCAGACGCGTATGCGTTCAACGCTGAAAGATATAACCACCGATCCTGAAACTGACCGGGCCGGGACGGATGTCGGTAACAGGCACGGTGGATATGGAACCTGCTTTTACGGACCTCATGGGCAGGGATCCGGCCAGGCCGCGCGCAAACGCCCCTTTCGGGTCGGCGAACCACGCCACGTGGCGCACGCCCGGACCCAGGGTGATGGTGGCGGTATCGGGAAGCCTGTCCACTGTCCAGAAACCGGGGCCGGACATGCACTTGACGTTGTGATCACCGGCCTCGCAAACATCGACGCCGGGCCTTGGAACCCCGGTGGAGTCGGTATCCATGAGCCACAGGACGCGAAATTCCGGCAAGTAGTACATGGCCCTGCGAAACCCGAACCTACCGTCCCTGGTTATCACGACAACGGATGAAGGGTCGTCGCCGGCCAGCTTTCTGACAGCGTCGATTGTGGATGAAGTGTGCGCCTCGGCGTACTGAATGGACGGCCACGAGCGATCCCCGATTTTCAGGGTCCACCAGGCGGGGGGGGCCAGAAAAAGCGCGGTCTGAGCGGCCAGAACACCGCCGATCAGAAGGCCGGAAAGGAGGCGGCGTTCACCTGGGAGGGCGCGAACCAGGACCCGGCCGGCAAACAGTGCTATGGCGGGCACCAGGACCAGCATGTGCCCGGCCTTGTAGATGAACATCAGCAGGAACCACGCCAAAGGAGGCAGCACCCATGCCAGATATACGCCCTTGAACCGGTCCAGTCGCAGGGTCTTGAAACGCCCGGCGGCCGCCAGGACCAGGGCCGTCGCCCCTCCAGCGGAAAGGGCTCCGATCCCGTAACGCCACAGGCCGTTCAGGTTGGTTAGGACCGCCCCCTCGCTTGCGCCCAGAAGCGGCGAATAGTACGCGCCGAACATGCTGAAAAACTGGTTTCCGAAAAGCCTCAGCAAGGGTTCGATGCCCCCTGCCAGCGAGACCAGGGGCGCGCCCCAGGCCACGATCCCGATGGATGCAGAGACCCCGGCGATAAACACCCTGATGATGGCCCGGTTGGAAGGCATGCCCGAGCAGGCCATGAACAGTCGCCAGATCGCGAAAGGCAGAAAGAACAGGGGCAGGCTCTGCCTGACGCCGCCCGCAAGCCCGTAGACCAGGAAGAAACCCACCAACCTGGCGTTCGAGCTTTTTTCCTTCACGTCCAGGCCCACGAACACCAGGAACGTGGCCAGCAGGGCCTCAGCGGGGTAGGATTCGCCCGAAACCGCGTAGAACCAGGTCAGTGGGTGCAACATGAAAATCAGGGCCGCGACCACGCCCTCACGAATCCCGTACATCTTGCGGCCCAGAAAGAAAACAGCGGACGATGCCAGTGCCGCAGCGGTCACTGAGGCCGCCTGCATGGCCCGATCCGTGGCGAGGCCCAGGTCAGCGAAAAGCCAGCCCAGCGCCATGTGTCCCACATAACCTGGGGGATGCGGCTGGTGTATGGGCATGGCGAAGTGTTCGAGACCCAGCGCGAACTGGATGGCGTCCCAGGACGCCAGGTGGGCGGGAATGAACAGCAGATAGAGGGCCGCGGCGCACACTGCCAGGGCCGCCGGAATGAAAGGTCTCATGACCTGAAGATAGCACATGAAGGTGCGCGGCAGGTTGCCTTCATGAACGTGGGTGCTATCATCCGGGCGACCTGAAAACGGAGAAAACCGACATGGCGACCATCATTGAAATTAACGCCAGGGAGGTCCTGGATTCCAGAGGCTCGCCCACCATCGAGGTTGACCTCCTGCTGGAGGATGGGGCCCAGGGACGGGCGATTGTGCCGTCCGGCGCGTCCACCGGCTCGCACGAGGCCCTGGAACTGCGTGACGGGGACGAATCGAGGTATCTGGGCAAAGGGGTGCTGAAGGCCATCCGCAATGTGCTGGATGTCATCGCGCCGGAAATCGTCGGGCACGACGCCCTGGACCAGCGGAACCTGGATTCCATCATGCTGGAACTGGACGGCACCCCGAACAAGTCCAACCTGGGCGCGAACGCCATACTGGGGGTGTCCCT
>JAADHL010000373.1:0-3937 GCA_013151875.1 Deltaproteobacteria bacterium | reverse complement strand
GCGGCCCAGTCCCTGGAGGTCCCCCTGTTCCGCTATATCGGCGGCGTGAACGCGCGGGTGCTTCCAGTGCCCACAATGAATTTCCTGAACGGCGGGGCCCACGCGGACAATAACCTGGACATCCAGGAGTTCATGGTCGTGCCGGTGGGCGCGGACTCCTTTGCCGAGGCATTGCGGCACGCCTCCGAAACTTTCCACCACCTAAAGAAAATACTCAAGAAAAAGGGACTCAATACAGCGGTCGGCGACGAGGGCGGCTATGCGCCGAACCTGGGCAGCAACGAAGAGGCCCTTGAACTGCTGATCGAGGCCATTGTGGCCGCGGGATACGAACCCGGCACTGATCTGGCCCTGGCCTTTGACGCCGCGGCCAGCGAGTTTTTCGACAAGGACAAGGGCGTGTACAGGCTACAGGCCGACGGCAGCGAACTGACATCGGCCCAACTGGCCGACTACTACGCGGGCCTGGTGGACAGATACCCGATCATCCTGATAGAGGACAGCCATGACGAGGACGACTGGGAAGGTTTCGCGGCACTCACGGCGAAGGTCGGCAACAGGATCATGACCGTTGGGGACGACCTGTACGTAACCAACCCAGAGCGCCTGATGCAGGGCGTCAAGACCAACGCCACCAACGCCATCCTGATCAAGCTCAACCAGATCGGGACCCTGACCGAGACCCTGGACACCATGTCCCTGGCAAAGGCCCATGGGTTGAGATCGGTGGTTTCACACCGCAGCGGCGAGACCGAGGACACCACCATCGCCCACCTGGCGGTGGCCGCCAACACCGGCTACATCAAGACCGGGTCCCTGTCGCGTTCCGAGCGCATCGCCAAGTACAACGAACTGCTGAGGATCGAGGAATCCCTGGGCGCCCAGGCCAAGTACGGCTTCAAGTGCCCCGAAGGGCCGCGTCAGGACCAGGGTGAAGTCCGGGTTTGACATCCAAAGCTTGTTTGGCTACAAATCCCCTGCCCTTGGCGGGCCAACGTAGCTCAGTTGGCAGAGCAGCTGATTCGTAATCAGCAGGTCCGCGGTTCGACTCCGCGCGTTGGCTCTATAATTACAAGTGGTTACGGATTTTGGTCGCCCGTAAAACCCTTGGGGTTGCCGTAAATTATTTGTGCCCCTATTTATCCGTCAACTGGTGCAGGAAGGGCTCTTTCCGACCACGGAGATGTTCAAGGGCGTTGGTGGATCGAATTTTACTCTGCTCGTGGTATCTTGCAGCGGACGACACGGAGGCGGAAAATGAACCTCAAATTACTGATGGCGGCCCTGCCGTTCACAATTGCCTGCGCTGGACTCGGACAGGAATCGTACCTGATCAGCGAAGAACAGGAAATCAGCATGGGGGCCGAGTTCCACCAGCAGATGCTCGAACAGATGCCCGCTTTCCAAGGCGATCCCAAGGTCCTGCAGTACGTCAAGGATCTTGGGTCCAGGATTGCACCGCACACTGATCGGCCCGGTCTGTCGTACACGTTCACAGTCGTGGAATCCGACGAAATCAACGCCTTCGCTGTCATGGGCGGATACGTATACCTGACGACAGGCCTGCTGAAAAGCGCCACCAGCGGCGCGGAGGTAGCCTCGGTACTGGCGCACGAAATGGGGCACATATCAGCCAGGCACGGGGTACGGGCCATGGAGACTTACCTGGTGACCCAGGGAATCGTAAGCCTGATCGGGAAAAACGACTGGTCCGATATAGTAAGCGGCGCACTGGATATCGGCTCCGGCCTTTTGTTCAGCCAGGATCAGGAGCGTGAGGCGGATTACCTTGGCGTCCAATACGCCCTCGCATCCCAATTCAACCCCTGGGGCATGGTGGACTTCTTCCAATACCTCCAGACGCTGGAGGGCTCATCCACTGACGGCGGAATCCTGACCGGGCTCGGCGAACTCTTCTCGACCCATCCGCCAACCAGCGAACGCATCCAGTCGGTCGCTGACCAACTTTCGTCCATGGGTATCGCGAACAACTCTCCAGACCTCGCATGGGAGTCGGACATCTCCCTGTCAGAGATCACCAAGCTCCTGAAATAATGCTATTTACATCTTTCCCAGGTTAATTTTTGGACGGGATTTTCTGCGCAAAAATCAACCTCGGTCGCGGTCGGAATTGCGGTAACAATGCATTATCGGCGGCATAGGTCAGGGTGCGCGACGACGATGGGAAGCCTGTTTCCCTCCTGGCCTGGCAGGTCACCTTCTTGAATGTTCCAGCCTCTCGATCCTGGCGCGCAGCATGTCGTTTTCCGTTTTCAGTTCGCGAACCGCCTCCAGGAGGACGAGGGGCAGCTTGGAGTACCGGACAGCCTTGTAGCCGTCTTCGTCTTCGGTCACGAGGTCCGGCATGACCTTCTCGACCTCTTGGGCTATGAGGCCGTACGACTGACCGTTTCCAAAATGTCGATCCGGAAATTCGTTTGTTCGCCAACGGTAGTTGACCGGCCGGAGGCCCGACAACTTGTCGAGGACCGGGTCGAAAGGCGTGATGTCTTTCTTGAGGCGCGCGTCCGACGAGCAGGTGCCCGCGATAACGGTTCCGTCGCGGTCCTTCACGCAGCCCGTTGTCCCGGTGCCGACGCGTATGTCGCCCTTGACGTCAAGGGTGTCCACGGGCTCGCCGTCGGTGTTTACGCCAAGCTTGTATTTCAGCCTCCACCAACCCCAATGCAGGTCGCCCATCGAGATGTTCCCGGAGCTCCCTGATGCCTGGTAGGTATAGGCAACGTTGAGCCCGTCGGTAATAGGCTCAAAGTATATTCCTCCCTTGTTTTCACCTACTAGGTTCAATGAGGGATTGGTACCTTCGATATTGACTTTTCCATTCACATCGAGGGCATAGGCCGTGTTCGGAGCTTTGCCGACGCCTAGCCTCGTGTCGATCTGCGCGGTCCCGTTCACGCGCAGGTCATTGCCCTGCGGGTCCGTTGCGCCGATCGCGACATGTCCGTCGAACACCCCGGCCACGTGGTTTCCGGCGCAATCGACCTCCTGGTAGGACCAAGTGTACTCCAAAAACATGGGGTCGAAGTAACAGGCGCTCGTGATGTCGTAGCAGGTTGTGGTCGAGGGGACGGTGCAAGTATACCTCGTAGTCTCGTCACCGTCGCAGGTATCCGTCGGGCATCCGGAATAGTCATAGCCGTATCCGGGGGTGTATTTGGGACGCCCGTAATACGACGTCGCGTGAAGCCCTGCAACGGGACTGGTGGTGCCGATGCCAACCAGGTTATCGCGGACGCTTACGGCTTTGGATCCGTTCGCGTAGATATCGAGTTTACCAGTATAGGTGGCGTCCAGCCCAGTATTAGCTTCATCCAAGGCAAGGTCGATCCCCGGCGTGCCAGACACGTTCACGCCCAGCGCGCCGTTTATGTTTGCATGCGCCCAGAAGAGGCGGATGTTTGAATATGAACCGTTGGGTTCGTAATAGCCAATGACGCCGCTGCTGGTCTCTGGTCCAATAAAGATACCTGCATCGGCGGCTTGGAACAAGCCCCCTCCGTAGACGTGCAGTTTGCTTGAAGGACTGGAAGTCCCGATTCCCACATTGGTTCCGTCGTCATAGACAGTCCCGGAAATCAGAGCCGTACCGTCCCAGCGGGGCACATAACCGGTGACGTTGGCGCCGACCTGCGGGTCCGTCTCGGTGTAGGACGTGAGGTAACCGGCAGCGGCGTGATTGCCCCAGCTGTACGCCGTATCCCAGTTGGTCACCTGGCCCGACGTAATCCCATTGGCCGCGCTGGCGCTGAACACAGGGTCCGTCTCGGTGTAGGATTTCAAATACCCGGCAGCAGCGTGATTGCCCCAGCCGTACGCCGTCTCCCAGTTGGTCACCTGGCCCGACGTAATCCCATTGGCCGCGCTCGCGCCGAACACAGGGTCCGTCTCGGTGTAGGACGTGAGGTAACCGGCA
>JAADHL010000250.1 GCA_013151875.1 Deltaproteobacteria bacterium | reverse complement strand
GGAAGCGCGGGGGCAGCCGGAGACTATCAGGACTGCAGCTTCAATTGACCCGGGTTGTTGATGATCCTTTCTGTTGCGGACCCGCCTCGTGGACGCTGCACTGTCGGGAGGTTGGATGATGCGAATAATCCTGTTGCTGTATGTCATGTTGATGATGGTGTCCTGCGGGAGCAAAGACGGACCATGCAGGGATGACTACGATTGCAACGGGATTCAGGTGTGCAACACTGCAACCGGCAAGTGCGAAAAGATCATCTGCACCGACGACCAGGACTGCCTGGATCCGCGCTACGAGTGCCTCGACAATCGGTGTGTCCTCAAGACCCCGACATCGTCGGAATAGATCCTGATTGCCTGCCTGGAATGCGCCCTGTAGGGCCGCTTTTCCTGAAGCGGTTGTTCAGCCCTTTTCCTTCAGTAGCTTTGCGATGGCCTGCAACCGATCCAGACCACGCCGTCGAACGGGGGTCGGGCGAAATGTCCGCATGAATGCCTCTTCATCCATGGCCAGGATGTCATCGAGCATGGGCATGTAGAGGCCCGGCAAGGGGGCGAACTCGGGCCGTCCGGGCTTTACGGCCTTGCGGTTGTACGGGCAGACGTCCTGGCAGATGTCGCATCCGAACAGGTTGCCAGCGAGTACGGGCGCCAGGTCGGGTGAAGGGGGGGCCTTGTCGCTGACCGTGAGATGGGCCAGACAGCGGCTTGGGTCAAGCACGTAGTCCTGCTCCAGTGCTTTGGTAGGGCAGGCATCCCGGCAGATGCGGCATTTTCCGCAGCCGTCTTTGGGTGGTTGTGTTACGGGCGGGGGCTCGATTTCCAGGTCCGTCAGGATGGTCCCCAGAAAGACCCAGCTTCCGAAACCCGGCGTGACGAGCAGGCTGTTTTTGCCGATGAACCCGTGTCCGGCGGCCACGGCATACGCCTTTTCAAAGACGGGACCGGTGTCTACGTACCAACGCGCGCGCGCGGCGAACCTGCCTTCCAGGTCGGCCGAAAGCCCTTTCATCATCCGGCCGATGACCTTGTGATAGTCACGGGACCAGGCAAAGCGGGAGATAAAGCAGGCACCCTTTGGGAGGGCCTCGACCCCGGGTAGATCGCTTCCGTACGAGATGACGGCCGACAGCACCGAGCGGACTCCGGGCAGCACCAGACCCGGGTCCAGACGTTTCCGGATTTGCGCGGCCAGATAGCCAAGGTCCCTTGGGGCCTCGGCAACCAGGCGCGATGCCATCAGCGCATCAACCGGAACCGGGTACGCCGGCGCGGCCCCGACAGCATCCAATCCATGGTCCGCGGCCATCGCCTGAATTTCAGCCAGAGCTACCGTGTTGCGGCCCTCCTAGACGAATTGCTTCCACACGACCCGGGCATTATACTCGGCCCGCCGTTTTCGGCCGGCGGCCGATGTTTGTGGGCGACGCCGCGGATCGTTTCAACGCGGGACAGCATGGAAGACAGGCTCGAAGGCATCCGGTTCAACGCGAGGTCCCTCGGGGGGATCGGCACGACCCTTTCCTTTCCGGAGATGGACCTTACAATCGACCTTGGAATCTGCACTCCGACGGCCCTCAGAACAGGCACCGTCGCCTTTACTCACACGCATGCCGACCACTTGTCGGGACTGCCGGCCTACCTGGGCGTCAGGCGTCTTTTCGGCATGAAGGACCCGCGTCTGATCGTTCCTGCCCCTGTGTTGTCCGCGTTCAGGGACCTGATCGCCAGTCTGGGCGCGCTCCAGGGCCGTCCGTTCGAGCCGGCTGTCGAGGGCATGGATTCTGGAACGGACATGCCCCTTGGCAACGACCTGTTTCTACATCCATTCAGGACGGAGCACGGCATCCCCTGTCTGGGGCTGTCCGTTGTCAGGCGTGTCGCAAAACTGAAGGATGAATTCCTGGGTCTTGCCGGTCCCGAGATAGCGCGGCTACGCAAAGAGGGGAATGTTGACATGTTCCGGGTCGAAGAGGACCCCCTGGTGGCCGTTTCGGGGGATTCGCTGATTGCGGAAATGGACCTGGACGACCCTCTTGTAAGGCGGGCCAGGGTGCTTTTTATTGAAAGCACGTTTGTCGACGACAAGAGGTCCATAGAGCATGCCCACCTGGGCGGCCACACCCACCTGGATGAGCTGGGTGAGCACCTTCAGGGTGTTGAATGCCGTGCAATCGTCCTGTTCCATTTCAGTCAGATCTACAAGACCCGCGAGATCGAGCGGGCCGTCAGGGACCGTCTGCCGGAGAGCCTGTCGTCCAGAGTACATGTCATTCTGCCGGAAGAGGGGGACAGACTGTGAAACCAGTCGGGTCCTTCATGACGTTCCTGAGGTCGCACCTTACGAAGGACCAACGGCGTTTCGTCAAATTTGTCGTGGTGGGCGCCTCGGGCGTGCCGGTCAATCTGGGTATCGTCTACCTGATAACGGCCTGGACGGACATTGGGTGGGCCCCGGGCGCCAGGGACACGGCGGCCTACCTGGCGGGAATCGTGGTATCCATCTTCACCAACTTCCTGCTCAACAATGCCTGGACATGGGGAGATCGGGCTGCCGAGGACCCGGGTGGATTCTGGCGCAGGCTTTCGAGGTTCTATCTTGTGTCGGCCACCGCGGCGGTGGTCCAGTTCGTGACGTCGGTGTACCTGTCATCGCTGATGCGCGGGTCAGAGGCATTTTCGATAGTGCTGCACGGCGAGTACCGGCTTTATCACCTGCTGGCGCCGCTGGCTGGGGTCATCCTGGGGCTGGCGATAAATTACGTCGCCAACAACGTATGGACGTTCAGGCGCAGGAACGACCAAGAACACCCAGAGGATGACTCATAGCCGGCCGATGATTTCCTCGAATTCAGCCGGCACGTCAATGGTTTTTCCCGCCTTGTAGTCGTACATGACCTGGATCGACTCGGCTTCAACCACTAAGCGACCCGTCTTTTCCTCGCGGATGAGGTATTCGAAAGTGAAGGTGCGACGGCTGATCTCAGTCACGCGTATGCCGAGTTCGAGGACTTCCTTGATGTAGGCAGGGCTCTTGAACCTGATGCGCACCTCTCCCAGGATGATTGGAAACCGGTTGAATCCATCCTCGCCGAACGTCTGATCATAGAAGTCCATTCTGGCTGTTTCCAGGTAGCTCATGTATACGGCGTTGTTTACATGGCCCATGGCGTCCAGGTCGCGGAACTCCACCCTCATCTTTGAAACGAATCTGATATCCATCGCTGTATTCTCCGCTTTCGAGCCGTTTCGGACTGGAGTTTAGCACCCTTGCCGCGGGGCCTGATCGTACTTAACTTGGATGGGTGTCCGCTGGGCCGCTTCTCCTGAAGGGGCCGCGTGTGCGGATGATTGCAGGGTCGATGCTCTTGAATCGGCCGCTTTGTCGATGCAATGGAGTGAAAGACAATGGAAATGAATATCCAGTTCACGGGTGGCTTGAGGGTGGACGCGGTAACGGAAGGCGGCACAATCATCCCAACTGACCAGTCGCCGGAGAGCGGCGGCGAAGGGTCCGCGCCCGAACCGTACCAGTTGTTCATGGCCTCCATCGGGACCTGCGCGGGAATCTACGTATTGAAGTTCTGCCTGAATCATGGCCTGCCGACGGATGGCATTCGTCTGGTTCAGCACAGCCTGTATGACGAGGAAAAGCACCGCATGGCCGAAATCAACATAGAGGTGCACGTGCCGGATTCGTTCCCCGAGAAATACCGCAAGGCCCTTGCACGCTCTGCCAACCTCTGCGCTGTAAAGAAGACTATCCTGGATCCCCCGGAATTCGATGTGAAAACCGTGGTGGATTGACGATACACGGGCCGGCGGCGTAAAATCGTCGCGCATTGAGGCTTTCTTGCCGAAGTGGTGAAACTGGTAGACGCGCTGGACTCAAAATCCAGTCCCCTTTATGGGGGTGTGGGTTCGATTCCCACCTTCGGCACCT
>JAADHL010000136.1 GCA_013151875.1 Deltaproteobacteria bacterium | reverse complement strand
TCATGCTGAACGACTACCAGAGTTCAACGCAAGGCGGATACGCCGAGGGTTGGAACTACCTCGAGTACGGCGCCAAGACCTATCTGCCGTTCATGGCCGCGTACCATCGGTGGGCCGGCGGCGAGACCCTCCCCTACTACGGCGTGCCTACCATTCAAATAGAGAGTCCGCACGCGAACAAAGTAGACCTGATAGCCGACTTTGCAGTCAACGAGCGGACCCGGGCCGTGTTCGAGAGGGCGCTTTGGTCGGTCCAGCCCGACGGCCTGATGCCGAATACGGACGACGCCAATCCAGCGCCCCTGCCGGGCGGTCTGTTGGCTTGGATGTTCGACGAACCGACCTTCCTGTGGCAGTGGTTCAAACCTGCCGTAAGTTTTCATTCCTGGGGGCTGGATACGGCCAGCTTCGCGCTGCATGACGGGACGCTGCCCCCTGATGAACCGGGCGAACCCTTGGAGGGGTCTTTCCAGGACGCGGGGTTCGCGATTTTCAGGGACTCGTGGGGCCCGGACGCGACTTACTTGGTGCTGCAGGGCGAACACGGCACGGTACGGGAACACGGCGAGGGCCACGAGCACGCGGATGAATTGAGCTTCCTCCTATGGGCGCACGGCAGGCCGCTGCTCATAGACCCAGGATACATCGACTGGGACCACCACGACATGGTCAGGTACGCCTCGGACCACAACACGATCCTGGTGGACGGCAAAGGCTCGCCGGTATCCGATGTCTTCAAACAGTTCGTAGGTGTGGACGCGTTCCTTTCGAAAATGGTTTCGGAAGGCTCGATCACATGGGTGGAGGTTCAGACAAAATACCAAGGCGTTTCGTTCGTCCGCCGCCTGGTCCGTGTGGACAAGGCGGCCTTCGTGATCGAGGACCGCATGGACGGCGGCGGCATGGTACACACCTATTCGTTATTGCTCAACGGCATGGGCGGCGGGGATGTGCCCGATTCCCTTTTCAAGATCCTGAACGACGGGGGCAGATGGAATAACGCCCCGGCCACAGTGGACGCGCACATACTGCCGGTGTCCGGCCCATGGCCCGCCTCGATCTCGCATGACCTCCAGGAACACGCGACCGGACACGGTGTCTGGGCCATGCACGAGCGGCTTGTCGCGGATGCCGTGATGGACGACCCCGCCGGCTTTCTGTCCGCGATCCTCACTTCTTCCGGCGCGGATGAAACGCCTGAAACCTCCAGCGGACAGTACGGCCCCGGGACCGCATGGGTGTCCTGGGCCTCGGGCGAGAAGTGCTTTCATGTGGTCTCGAACCAAACCAATGCCGATGTCGGTGCAGTGGAACAGAACGGACCCTTTCCTCCCGGTCTGACGATCGGCATCTTCGAACACGGCTGCAAGACGCCCGGGGACTTGATCGAGGTCCATCATTTGTAAGGGAGGCGCGGGAAATCCGTATGGAGTTTCCCGAGGAGGATCTACCGATGGTGAAGGTCAGATGGCTCGGGGCGGCGGGAATCGAATTCACGCACGAGGGCGATTCATGGCTGCTCGACCCCTATTTTTCGCGGTGGGGAAAGCTGAAGGTGTTGCTTGGCCGCGTCGCGCCCAAAAAGGCCGCGATAGAAACGGCCCTTGCCTCCTTGAACGGCGAACTGCGGGCAATAATCGTCAGCCATACCCACTTCGACCACGCCCTGGACGTGCCTGAGATCGCGCAAAGATTCGAGGGGCCGATACTGGGTGGCGCGAGCCTGAACACCCTTTTTGACAGGTACGGCCGAGGAGGACGCGTCACCGTGTGCGCCGGAGGCGAGAGCATCGATCTGCCAGGGGGAGCGCGCGTGACCATGCTCACTTCACTGCACGGCAAGGCGCTTTTCAACAAGGTGCCGTATCCGGGCGAGATCGAACCGGGGGGTGCGCCCCCTGTCAAGGCCGCCGAATATCGCCACGGACAGAACTTCATCTGCATGTTCGAGGTTGGGGGCACGACTTTCGCCCACTCGGGCAGCGCAAATCTGATCGATGAATCCCTGATGGGGCGCAGGTGCGACGTACTGTTCATGTGCCTGCCCTTCTGGCAAAACACGCCCGATTATCACCGCCGGCTTGTGGGCGCCTTGAAACCGAAGGTGGTCATTCCCTTCCACTTCGACGATTTTTCCAAACCGTTCAAACCGGACGGCTCAGCCCCCGACCTGCCCCTGCTGAAAAGGCGGGAGTTCATGGACAGGCTGCGTGAAGCGGCGCCGGACACCCGGGTCATCATCCCACGCACCAATCAGATCATGGATTTCTAGATACGAACGCCCCCCGCCGGAGGGCTGACGCAGCCGGCAAGGAAACCCGGCGAGCAGTGTTACTGTTTCACGGCCTCCCAGGTGCCGGTAACGGCGGACTGCGCGGACTCGGAAGTCTGGATGTGGCCGTACCACTGGCCGTTGATGATCCGGTCCACCTTCAGGTCGCATGTGTCGTCAACCATGGTCCCGCTGCCCTGCAACGAAATATTCGAGTCCAAGGTCAGGGATCCGAGGAACAGATCCACTGGTTGCAGCAGGACGTCCAGCGCCTGATTGCACACATCCTCAACGTCGCCCTTGGTCAGTCCCGGGATCAGACCGATCACTTCGCCGATCACGCCGTCCGCCACGGCCTTGCAATCGACCCAAAGCTTGGCCGCCTCCAGCACGCTGTGGGCCTGCCCACCGGTGATCGAGGGGATCAGCAGTTCGTTCAGCACGAACAGCGCCAGCTTGCCGTAGTTCAGGTCTATCGAGTGCTGGTCCACTATCAACCGGTTGAAGTCCGCGATCGTGGCGATGAACTTGCCCTCCACCAGGCTCAAGGGGAACTGCGTGTTCTGGAGGTCCTCCATGTCGAAGACGTACTGACCGCAGGTTGCGTAGTCCGGGGCCGCGGGGTCGCATCCGATCTTCCAGTACAGGACGATGCCGGTGTAGTAGTGGGTCCCCTGGATCGAGTAGTTGCTTTGCAGCTTGCTCAGGCACAGTTTCGATTTCAGTTCGGGACGGGTGACTATACCCACCATGTCCTGCCCAATCGTGAAGAAATCCTTGATGAAGGTCGGCGCGTTGTTGAAAAGCAGATCCGTGATGATCTTGGCGACCGCGTCATGAAAGATGTTCGCGACCGCGTCCACGATGATGGTGGGCAGGAACTGCTCGGCCACCACAACGATCGCGTCCACGAAGATCACTCCGGGGTTGTTGAAGAAGGTCTCGATCTGATCGATGACGCAGCAGATCTGCTGGCCTACCTGACCCGTGTTCGTGGCGCAGTCCATGAACGTGACGTCCCCACCCGCGCAGTCCTCTATCACCTTGGACAGGTCGAATACGTCCGTGCTGTCGTAGCACCCGGTCGGGTTCAGGGTCGCCGTGTTGAAAAGCAGGGTCACGTTCCTGCACTTGTCAGGCTGTACGAATACGCCGTCGTCGCACGCGCTGGCCACCACGCAGGCCTTTTCCTGTCCAGCGAATTTAGGGCCCCTCGCCGTGGCGAACACCGTGTAGTAGCTGCCCGCGGGGATGCATTCGAACTTCGTGGTCCCGTACAGGTCGGTAATGGTCTTGTCCCCCAGCGAATTGGGCGGCCCCTCGTTCGTGGAATCCAGCAGATCACACGTATAAGCGCTGGGCAGGACATGAACCTTGATGGTGTTCAGGGATGACGGGTCCAGTGGACCTTCGTAATCCAGCTTGACATTGATGCAGCCGCAGGGCGTCTCGGTCACCACCACCTGAATGGTCATGGTCTGGGCGCAGTCCGTGGACAACGAAATAGTGTAGATTCTGTCGCCGACCGTCCCACCGTTGAACACGTTGGCGACCAGGCCGTATTCGTCCGTATAGACCATGGATGAACCGAGCTGTCCGTCGCCTTGGGCCTCATTGCCCAGAAGGTCGGTGACCTTTTCAATCTGATAAGTGACCGCGACATTCGGCATGGGCCCGTCAAGAAC
>JAADHL010000056.1 GCA_013151875.1 Deltaproteobacteria bacterium | reverse complement strand
CGTCAAATGTGTCAAGGGGTAAATAACGCAATGCGTCAAATCGGATGGAAAACGCTTGATAAACGTGTAGTTAGGAATCTAAATAAACTGGCCGTTTGGAATGCAAGCGCGTCAATTACGCGTCAATCGGCAAAAGCGTCGAGTTGCATTGCGCCGGCCTGAATGGGGACTGAATCCCGGCCGAATCCGGAGATCAGGGGCACGACGTTGACAAGGCAGGAGGAGAGCGATTCCCGACGTTTGAATTCGGAATACACGATATCTACGATCTTGCTGAAGGGATGCGTCTTTTCTTTCATCGCAGATTCGGAATCGGACCGGGACCTGGCCCCTGACTGGAGTCCAGCATGAATGGAACCGGCCCCGTCGAGGAAGAGCTTTCGTACCCTGGCCCCGGCCTTCTGAGAATCGGCGTGGAGCACGGCCGCGCCCACGACAACCTGGGCGAAACGGTCGCAGTCGTCCGCCGTGACGCCGTTATTAAGCAGAAGCTGGGCCGAACCGTCCAGCAGATAGTCGCAGACCTGGGAGCGTTGGGGCTCCTTGATGCCGGGGGCGACAACCGTGAGGATGTCCAGGCTTGAAAGATCGGGTTCCTCGGGAAGCACCGATCTGATGTCCTTTGTACTCATCGCGGCCTTTTCGAAAGCCAGCAGTACCGCGGCCCTGACCATGGATGAAAGGGCTCGGGCGCCGCTTTCGGGCAGGTTGATGATCCGATAGATGCGGGCGAGGGCCGGAAGTCCCTTCCGGATGCCAAGATCCATGACCGAGCGGCAGGAACTATAGAATTCGGATTTTCCATTCGGCCTGGCCGCGGCCCCCTTGAGCAGGGCCTGGAGGGCCTGGTCGTTTCCATCAAGAAACACGGATCGTCCCTGTTGGGAATCGGACGGGAAAAGTGACGTCAGGACCACGTCCCTGACCAGTTCGCGGTCCTCCAGGGTCTGGGAAAGCGCCAGAAACAGTCTGGTTCTGGATGCCGCATCGAGGTTCAGCATGGTGATGACCGACACCAGGTACCGGATGCGCCTGATGGTCCATTCCTTGGAATCGCCGTCATCCAGGAAGTTCGGTCGATCCGAGTTGACCGATGCGCTTTCCGCAACGGCCATCGACAGAAGGACCTCGGAAAATGCCTTGGCAAGGGGCCTGGATGCGGCGGCCGCGAGACCTTTCAGAACGCTGAAGCCGTTCATGGTGTCGGCGCGCAGAAGCGCTGGGAGGAGCGTGGCGATGATATTGCCGGTGTCATCCTCACGATTCGACAGGTTCTCGGCCAGCAGGCGCCCCAGTTCATGGGAGCGTTCGTCCCGGCGACCCGGATCCAGAAGAAGACCGACCATGAAGGCTCGATCAGGTCCGGAATGACATGTGACCAGTTCCAATGCCTTGGTCCGCTCGAAACTTTCCGGGCCCATGCAGGCCAGATAACAGTAGACTTCGAGCAGGTCCTGGGGTTCAGCGTTGCCTACGACGTCCTGTGACGAAGCTGGTTCGGCAAGCATGTCTCACCTCTCGATCTAAAAAAGTCATGGGTACCATCTGGAATGCTAGGTCTACTTTTGAAATGCTGCCAAGAAGACGACCAAGAAGACGATCAAGATGATGATTGAGAAGATGATTTGGACGAAGACGATGCCCCTGCCTACTTTGCATTAACCTTGTGTTAAACTCCGCAGTCCCGCCAGGGGCGGGTGCGGATCGGTGAGGTGATGCCGTGTATTCGATTCCCCTGACAGTCGCGTTGGCAATGTACGGGCTCAGCACCGTGCTGTATCTGCTGTTTTTCGCGGGGCTGTCCCCTGGGATCAGGAAGTGGGCCAGGCTGTCGCTGTGGATAGCGGCGATCGTCCATCTGGCCGCGATCGGCTATCACCATGTCAGCGGTTTGAAGCCCCATATTCTGGCGCCTCAGAGTCTGCTGAATCTGGCCGTGTTCGTGACGATAGTCGTGTTCCTCGTCGTTACCCGCAAGATGAAGACCACCGGGATTGGGGGGATACTGGCCCCCATCGCCGTGGTCGTTCTGGGCACCCTCATCAACAATGCCGGCGTGCAGGTGGCCAGGGTGGAGTTCGTCAGTTACGTGACTCCGATTCATATTGCGGCGTCCGCGGTTGGTTTTCTGTTTTTTGGGCTGGCATTCTGCGCGGCCTTCCTGAGGATACTGGCCGACATGCGACTGAAGGATAGGGGCGGCATGGGATGGCCTCGCCTGCCGCCCATCGCCAAGCTGGACCGTTACGCGTACGGCGCTCTCAGGATCGGCTTTCCTTTTTATACGATCGGCATCGTGCTGGGCGCGGTCTGGGCCTTTTGGAAAGGCGGCGGCGGCGGTCCGGGCGTGTCCACGGAATACCTGATGGGCGTGGGTGTATGGGGGCTGTACGCGACCCTTATTTTCCTTTCGGCCGCCACGGGATGGAAGGGCCGCAGGGCGGCTGTCCTGATCATCGTGGGGTTCCTCGCGACACTGTCGATAGTGCTCATGTACATGCTTCGGGCCCTGGAGAGGGTTGCCTGAATGGATGGAGGTCCCTACAGGGTTATCGGGCTGTCCCACCGGACGGCGCCGGTGGACATACGCGAACGGTTTTCGTTCAACGACGAGGCGGCCGCGCGGCTGCTGTCCACCCTGGCAGAGCGAGCCGGCATCAGGGAGGCGGTCCTGCTGTCTACCTGCAACCGCACTGAAATGTATTACGTCGAGCCCATGGGGTGCGACACCGGCAAATTGAAACAGACCGTTTTGGACGAGATGGCCGGATCCAGGGGCAGGCAGACTGCGGACCTGACTGAATACATCTACGAAAAGAGGGGCCTGGACATGGTCCGGCACCTTTTCATGGTGGCGTCGTCCCTGGATTCACTGGTCCTGGGAGAGCCGCAGATACTGGGACAGGTAAAAAACGCCTATCGGGTGGCGATGGATGCGGGAACCCTGGGCGGCCATCTCGGCCGGACCTTCGAAAGGTCGTTCAAGGTGGCGAAAGAGGTCCGGAACTCGACCGCCGTGGGTATGGGCGAGGTTTCGGTCGGTTCGGTGGCGGTGGACCTTGCCCGCAAGGTGTTCGGCGACCTGTCCGACAGCGCGGTGCTGATGATGGGCGCCGGCAAGATGGCCGAAACCGTTGCAAAGACCCTGTCCTCGAACGGCTGTTCCAGCGTGGTGGTGGCCAACAGGACGGTCGAGAAGGCCAGGTCCGTTGCGGGCCGGTACGATTGGAGCGGCGTGGCGCTGGAGGACGTGCCCGACCTGGTGGCCCGGGCGGACATCGTCATCGCCTCGCTGAACTACCCGGGGTACGTGCTGGATCGATCCGCCATGAAGTCCGTTATCGCGGTCAGAAGGTTCAAGCCGCTGTTCATGGTGGACATCAGCCTGCCGCGCGTGATCGAGCCCGAGGTCGGCCGCATGGAGGGCGCCTATCTCTATAATATCGACGATTTCAACCAGATCATCGATAGGCACCTCCACCGCAGGGCGCAGGACGCGGATTCGGCCCTGGAAATCATCGATCGCGAGGTTGATGGGGTAAGGAAAAAGATACGGGAACTGACCGTTCAGCCGCTGATCGGCCGGCTCAGGAAGAAGTCCATGCAACTGAAGGACCAGGAATTGAAAAGGGCCCTGAGAGAGATGGGCGAAGTGACCGATGAACAACGCAGGACCATGGAGATGATGGCGTCCTCCATCGTGGACAAGATGCTCCACAATCCCATCATGGCCCTTAGAAGGTCGGTCCAGGACGAGCGTGACGACGTGGCGGAGGCGGTCAAGGAGATGTTCGGAATAGAGGCCGACGAGGCGGATAAAAGGGAGGCGAAATGATCGCTGGCAAGGCGACAATCGGCACCAGGGGCAGCATGCTGGCCATGTGGCAGTCAAAATGGGTACGCGACCTCCTGGTCGGGAAATGGCCCGACCTGGAAGTCGGAATCGATGTCATCAGGACGACGGGCGA